>JAHDWC010000036.1 GCA_023382575.1 Anaerolineales bacterium | reverse complement strand
CTATTGGTCGGGTTAACTTATGTGACCGAGTCGCAAGGTTCTGAACGAATCGCATATGTCATCGGCGCTGTGATGATCATCGGACTGGTGATGATGTATGTTCTCGCGCGCAACCGTAAATGGGCGCTGGATCTGTTCCACAAATTGAGCGCGCGTTTGACCGTCCTGCAACGATTTGGGGGGAGTTTCCTCGAATCCTTCCTGAATGGGTTGGCGGTGCTCACAGATGGATGGCTCTTTGTGCGCTTCCTATTATTGATGGCGCTCAACTGGTTCGTGGCGTTGGTGGCGTATTACATCATCACCCTGGCCTTCTTCCCTCAGGCTCAATTTAATTGGATTCTATTTGTCCTCGGCGCGGCAGCGTTTGGCGGAGCCATCCCTGCCTTGCCTGGGGCAGTGGGGACATTCGAAGGAGCAGTCAGCGCGGCGTTGACTCTTTTTACGGGCGATCAATCCACCTCGTTGGCGGTAGCCCTAACGGCACGGTTGTACAATTATCTCAACAGTGGTGTACTTGGCACCATCGGGCTGGTACGCGAGGGGCAGACCCTTTCGGGTGTGTATCATCAACTGATGAATTTAAGGAATAAGCAAACTGAAGATACTAAAGAGGTAAACAAGCCATGAAAAAACACTATCTTATTACCGGCGGAGCTGGTTTTATCGGTTCAAACTATGTCCATCGCCTGCTTGCACGCGGCGAGAAAGTCACAATCTATGATAACCTTTCGCGCACCAAACGAAATATCGAGTGGCTGAAGAGTGAATTCGGGGAAAATGCCTTTGACTTGATCGTTGCAGATGTACGCGATGCTGACAGAATAACAGAAG
Organism: Anaerolineales bacterium; assembly: GCA_023382575.1. Classification (GTDB taxonomy): domain Bacteria; phylum Chloroflexota; class Anaerolineae; order Anaerolineales; family Villigracilaceae; genus Villigracilis. Next base: position 25,652 of record JAHDWC010000036.1, on the reverse strand, counting down.
CAGCCAAAACGTCAGATGTGATCGCGCATCTGGCGGGACAGGTAGCTGTCACCACTTCGGTCACGAATCCTCGGGACGACTTTGAATCCAACGCCTTGGGCACATTCAATGTTTTGGAAGCGGCGCGCTTGTCAGGGCGGAATCCTATCGTCTTGTATGCTTCCACCAATAAAGTCTATGGCGGCATGGAAGAAGTGGAACTGTTCGAAGAGCCAACCCGCTGGCGTTACAAGGATTTGGTGAATGGTTGTCCAGAAACTCAGCCGCTTGATTTTCACTCGCCCTATGGCTGTTCCAAAGGCACAGGCGACCAATACGTCCGCGATTATGCACGCATCTATAACCTGCCAACAGTTGTATTTCGTCAGTCTTGTATCTATGGTCCGCGCCAGTTCGGCATCGAAGACCAGGGCTGGGTGGCATGGTTCATCATCGCTGCGGTGATGGGACGCGCCATGACCATTTATGGTGATGGCAAACAAGTGCGCGATATTTTGCACGTGACCGATCTGATCCAAGCGTATGACCTCGCCGTGGAAAAGATCGATGTGGCGCGTGGACAAGTCTACAACCTTGGCGGCGGGCCTGTAAATGTCATGTCCATTTGGGCGGAGTTTGGTCCCAAGTTGGAGGCGATGTTGGGCAAATCTCTGAACCCCGCGCGTGGTGATTGGCGTCCTGGTGACCAACGCGTTTTCTATGCCGACGTTTCCAAAGCCAAACTTGAATTAGGTTGGGAACCCAGGATCAGTGTGGATGAAGGCGTGAAGATGTTGTTCGACTGGGTGGTCACAAACAAGGAACTTTTCTAACGTCGGAGCAACATGCAGGAATATTTCTCGACGCTGGCTGAGAGCATTATAGGTTCGATTCCCAATATCCTGACGGCGATACTGATCGTGGCGATCAGTATTTACGCGGGCATTGGGCTGAGCCGGCTGTTGAAGCGCGTATTGAAAAAGCAGGATGCCGAACCAGGCGTCTCTCATTTGCTTTCGCAAATTCTTAAATGGACGATCATTTCCATCGGTATCATTGCTGCGTTACAGCGCTTCTTCGATGTGACTGCCTTTCTGGCGGGCTTGGGCATCCTTGGGTTTACCATCGGGTTTGCGCTTCAAAATATCATGCAGAACTTCGTATCAGGGATCATCCTGTTGGTTCAACAACCGTTCAAAGTGGGGCACGTTGTAGGCATTGCCGGTTATGACGGTACGGTCTTGAAGATTGGTCTGCGTACGACCGAAATGAAGACCCTTGATGGTCGCATTGTTTTTCTCCCTAATGGTGATGTCCTGGCGCAGCCCATCGTCAACTACACCCGCGCTGACCTCCGTCGCGTGGAATTGCCCATCGGCGTGGCATATGACTCGGACACTGAAGTCATACGTACCATCATTTTGGATGAACTGAAGAACGTCAAAGGATATGTGCAAACGCCTGAGCCATTGGTGGTCTTTCACACCTTTGGCGCTTCATCCATTGACCTGACAGTGTACTTCTGGGATGATACCTCAGTCGCTTCGCCGCCCGCCGCCAAAGATGAGGCTTTGACGCGCATCCATCAGGCTTTCAAAAAATCGAATATCGAAATCCCGTATCCGGTTCAAGTGGTTCGCACTCAAGAGAGAAAGTCGGCCAAGATCATAAAATGAAAATCCTAACCGTTCTCACCTATTATCGTCCGCACACCAGCGGCTTGACCATTTATGCCGAACGGCTTGCGCGCGCGTTTGCAAAGCGCGGACATCAAGTCACTGTGATGACAACGCAGTACGATCCATCGCTTCCGCGCGAAGAAATGCTGGATGGTATCAAGGTCATACGTGTGCCGGTGATGGCGCGTGTCAGCAAGGGGGTATTGGCGCCAACATTCGGGTGGGTCGCTACCAGACTCGCCCTCACTCACGATGTCGTGCAGATGCATCTCCCCCAGTTTGATGCGCCCGGAGTGGCATTCCGTGCGCGTTTGTTTGGCAAGCCGGCTGTGCTCACCTATCACTGTGATGTGCAGCTTCCACAGGGATTGTTCAATCGTCTTGTCAATTTCGTTTTGGATTTTCAGAATAACATGGCAGGATTGCTTGCCAGTCACATCGTGACATACACTCAGGATTACGCGGATAATTCACGTTATCTCTCGCGTTACGCCTCAAAACTGACCCCGATTCTGCCGCCCGTTGAGTTGCCGAATCCAGAGCCGGGAGCGGTTGCCGCTTTTGCTGAGACGAATCTTGTGCATGAACGGAAGCCTGTCATTGGCATGGCGGCGCGTTTTGCTTCGGAGAAAGGTGTCGAGGTCTTGCTCGATGCGATGCCTGCCATCCTGCAAAAATATCCCAAAGCACAAGTCTTGTTTGCGGGCACATATCAAAACGTGATGGGGGAGCAAGCCTATTCTGACCGGCTCATGCCGCGCATCCGTGAATATGAGATTCAGGGAAATTGGAAATTTCTCGGCAATCTCGATCCCGTCCAGATGGCAGCATATTATCCCAACCTGGATGTCATCACCGTGCCATCGCTCAACTCGACGGAAGCTTTTGGCTTGGTGCAGATCGAAGCGATGATGAATGGCGTGCCAAGTGTGCCGTCTGCGTTGCCGGGGGTGCGTCAGCCTGTGAAGATGCACAACATGGGGGTCGTCTCCGAGATCGGGAATTCAAGCAGTTTGGCGAGCGCCATCCTTGAAGTGCTGGATCACAAGGAAAAATATCGCGGCAACCCGGAATTTATCAAGGAAGTATATGATCCGGATTCAATCGCGCAGGAATATGAAAAGTTGTTTGAAAAATTGATGAGGAAGAAGTGAGCAAGGATTTTCTCTTTCTGCAGATCAGTTCTTTACCCTACTTCCGCGGATTTTTACGCGCAATCGAATCTTTGTATTATCAAGACCTGCCACTGCCTTCTCCAGTTTATGACGTGGGCTGCGGTGATGGTCACTTCGCTTCGTTGACTTTTGATCGTAAGTTGGATGTGGGGCTCGACCCGTGGCGTTTTTCGATGAAAGAGGCGAAGAAGTACAACGCCTACAAATCGCTCGTCGAAGCTGATGGCGCGCAGACGCCTTTTCCGTCGAATCATTTTGCCAGCGGATTAAGTAATTCTGTTTTGGAACATATCCCGCACATTGATGCAGTCTTAAAAGAAACTGCTCGTGTGCTCAAGCCAGATGCGCCTTTTTATTTTTGCGTGCCGAACACCCGTTATTTCTCCGCGCTTTCGTTGACCAGGGTCTTCGGCAGGACTTACGAGAATTGGTTCCGCAAAATATCGCGCGTCTATCACGCGGATGAGCCAGATGTGTGGGAGACGCGTTTGAATGCTGCCGGGTTTAGGCTCGAGCGTTGGTGGCATTATTTTTCGCCCGCTTCGATGCGCGTGTTAGAATGGGGTCACTATTTTGGGCTACCTTCTGTGGCGGCCAAATTGTTGACCGGGAAATGGATCATCTCTCCCACTAAATGGAATCTCGCGCTGACGGAGCGGTATGTCAAAAAATACGCTTCGCCCGAACCTGTAGCGGATGGCACGTTCACGTTTTATATTGCTAAAAAACGATAATTGATATCCGTTCTTCGAATATCGTAAAACGAATACGGAGTTCCTCCCATGCCCTTCGACGAGAAATATTTTTCCACGCATACATACGCAAATATCACCTTCGCCAAATACAGCATGTATTGGTGGTCGAATCGATTCTTCGCCACGCTGGCGAAACGATATGGGCGGCGCGGAGCGCGTCTGCTTGAGGTGGGATCCGGCATGGGGCATCTTGTCGGTCAACTTTCGGCGTGGTTCGAAGCGTATGGCATGGATTTGAATCACTGGGCGGTTAATGCATCCAAAGAGTTTGCTGAAAAAGCCGCGCTTCAAACCGCATCTGCGCAGGAGTTGCCATACAAAGATGGTGCTTTCAATGTGGTCATTATCAAACATATCGTCGAGCATTTGCCGGACCCGGCCAAGGCGATCAACGAGATCGGACGCGTGACCGAAAAGGATGGCATTCTGATTCTTGCCACACCAAACCTCGGCTCGCTGCTCAAACCGTGGAAGGGTGATAAATGGATCGGTTATCAAGATCCGACGCACATTTCTTTGAAGGAGCCGGAGGAGTGGCTGAAGTTGATTCAGGACGCAGGTTTTGAATTTATCCGCGTCTTTTCGGATGGTTTTTGGGATGTGCCATATATTCCACTGGTGCCAAAGATGCTGCAAAAGTTATTCTTCGGTTCGCTGGGTGGTTTTCAAGCCATCACTGGCTGGGTCTTTTTGCCGATGCGCTGGGGGGAAAGTGTCCTTGTGATTGCAAGGAAAAAGTAAGCAGAAATAGTATAGAATCGCCGTTACGGATTACGTGGTTGCGTAATCCGTAATTCGTAAAATAGCAGGCTGTGAGATTAATGGAACAAGATACTCGAAATATTCCAGAGCAGGAACCCACCGTCCTCGACCTTTTTAAGTCTGTCACCAAGGATTGGGCTTCGTTCTTCAACTTTGTTCGCTCATTATGGGATGCGCGTCGCCGCGAGGAACTTAATCAAGCGTTGGTGTTGGAGGCGTCTCAGCCCATCGTGGAGATGGTTGTTGAGCCGACTCGTGCCGTGACCTTCCCGTGGCGGGCGGTCATTGCCCTGTTCATCGCTCTGACTGCACAGGCGTTGATGGAGCCGCCCAATCGTCAATGGACGCTGGCGTTGGCATTGTATTTCGCAGCATTCGGTGTGGGGCTTTGGTCGTATCGTACCAACGAGTGGCATTTGCCAGCTCTGCCGGCGGCATGGCAGATGTCCGATCCGCTGACGATGCGGATGATCCCGCTTGTTTTATCGGTCATCTTTGCTGCGATCGCGTTCGTCATGTTTGGCGAGGGATATTTCCGGCTTATCAATACAGCCTTTTGGATTTTGTCTGTGGCTTTGCTGGCATACAGCTTGTGGGTCAAAGTGCCCAAGCCAGAGCCGCAGCCAACGCCCACGTTCGATGAAACTAACTTTCATAAAAAATGGCAAAAGGATGGTCTGTTCATCGCCATTTCGGATGATGCGCAATTTATTTGGAAGTGGCTTCGTTATATTCTGGTGATTGCTGCGTTTGGGCTGGCGATCTTTTTCCGCCTCTATCAACTCGACACAGTTCCCATCGAACCATTCAGTGACCACGCCGAAAAGATCCTGGATGTGTACGAAGTCAGTCTGGGAGATACCCACACCTTTTTCGAGCGCAACACCGGGCGCGAAGCAATCCAAATGTATTGGACATTGCTGGTCCTCAACGTTTTTGGCACAGGCTTCTCATTCTTCAGCCTAAAACTTGGGACGGTCCTGCTCGGCATCCTCACCCTGCCCTTCGTCTATCAACTCGGCAAGGAATATGGGAACGAGCGCGTGGCTTTATTCGCCTTATTTTTATTTGGGATCGCCAGTTGGCCCAATATCATTTCGCGCATCGGATTGCGCTTCCCGCTCTATCCGCTGTTCGTTGCTCCCACGCTTCTTTTCCTGACCCGTGGCTTGCGGACTCGCAACCGCAATGACTTTATCCTCGCTGGCATCTTTCTCGGACTCGGCTTGCACGGGTACAGTCCCTTCCGCATGATGCCTATCTTCGCGACGATCATGTTCGCGATCTACTTCCTGCATTTCAAGTCCAAAGAAGAGCGTCAGCAGACTTTCTTTTGGTTTTTGGTCATTGTCATCGTTTCGCTGTTTATTTTTTCGCCGTTATTGCGCTACTGGCTGGAGAATCCGACCAACTTTGGGTATCGCGCCTTCTCACGTTTAGGCGATGTGGAAACCGCCCTGCCTGGTCCTGCCTGGCAGATATTCCTCTCCAATTTATCCAAAGGCTTGCTGATGTTTAACTGGGACGATGGCGAGATCTGGGTTCACTCGGTCACGCATCGCCCCGCCTTAGATTTGGTGACAGCCGCACTCTTCCTGCTGGGAATTGTCTTCTTGATCGTACGTTACGTTCGCCAGCGCGATTGGCGTGACCTGACGTTGTTGGTGTCCATCCCGGTGTTGATCATGCCGTCTGTGTTGTCGTTGGCGTATCCGGGGGAGAACCCTGCCTTGAATCGCGCTGGCGGCGCATCGGTGACGGCGATCTTGATCGGGGCGTTGGCGCTCGATGGTTTGGTATCCAGCTTCGGGTCCGCGATGAAGCGCAAAGTCATCGCCTATGCGTTGACGCTTGTGATGTTCAGTTGGGTGGCATATTCGAATTACGATATCGTCTTCAACAAGTTCAAAGATGCCTACTCGCTTGGCGCATGGAACACCTCCGAGATGGGGCGGGTGGTGCGAGATTTCGGCGACAAATATGGGCAGACGGATACGGTCTGGGTTGTGCCTTATCCCTACTGGGTCGATACGCGTCTGCCGGGTGTTTGGGCGGGCGTGCCCAACCGCGACTTTGCCCTCTTCCCCGAGCGCCTGCCAGAGAGCCTGAGCTTTCCGGCGCCGAAGATGTTCCTGTTCTGGAATCAAGATACCGAAACTGAGAAGATTCTTAGGGAACTCTACCCGAACGGTGAACTCTCCCGCTATACTTCTGCGTTCACCGGCAAGGATTTCTTTATTTATTTGGTGGAGCAATAACCAAGTGAATTTCACTTGTAAACAAAATTATGAATAACGAAAAACATTCGTGGTTGTATGACGTTCTGCTTGTGCTTGTCCTGCTGATGGCGGGGACATTGCGTATTGCTGGATATAACTGGGGCGAAGGCTATCATCAGCATCCTGACGAACTTTTCCTGAGCGGCGTGCTGGATAATCTGCGCGCGCGCACATGCATTGATCCGGCTATTCCAGTGGATGGCTGTCCGGAGGAAGATAAACGCTGGATGACGCTGGGCGAATACTTCGACAGTTCCACATCCACGCTCAACCCTTACAACCGCGGGTTTGGCTTCTTTGTCTACGGCAATCTGCCGATGACTGTGACGCGCGTTCTGATGGAAGCGACCAGCAACGATGACATTGGCGTCTCCAAATATTTCGCGCGACAGATGTCTGCCCTGGCCGACTTGTTGACCATCTTCCTGCTATATCTCATCGTCTCGCATCTTTATGGACAGAAAGTGGGTCTGTTTGCCGCGGCATTTTCCTCGCTGGCAGTGATGCAGATTCAGCAGTCACATTTCTTCACTTCAGACTTGTTCGTCAACCTCTTCATGTTCCTCACGTTATTGTTTGCTGTGGGCATCGTGGAGTGGAAGGGAAGGAAAAAGCCTGAGATCCCACTGGAAAAACAAGAGGTCAATGAAGAAGCGCATGATGAGGATGAAAATCCACAACTCATCACGTTGAACCTGCATTTCGTGATTCAGATTCTCAAGAGTCCGCTTTTTTATCTTTCCATCGGATTTGGTTTTGCCTTGGGCACGGGCATGGCGTCGAAGATCAATGCCGCCGCGATGGCGCTGGTATTGCCGTTCGCATTCTTCATCCGCTGGCTTGCCTACGACCGCAAGCAGAAACTCAACGCCGAATATTGGATGCAGGTTTTCATCTTCCTCGTCGTCGGCGGACTCGCCACCATTTTGTCCTTCCGCATTTTCCAGCCATATGCGTTCAGCGGACTGCTGCTCGATGAGCAATGGATCAAGGGCATTTCCGAACAGCGCCTCCAGGCGACTGGCACGGCCGACCTGCCGTGGAATTTGCAATGGGCGCGTCGCTCGCATCTTTTCTCGTTTGAGAATCTCACCGTCTGGGGGCTGGGACTCCCTCTGGGCATCCTCGCCTGGACAGGTTTTTTGTGGATGGGTTGGCGCATCCTCAAAGGCGAATACAAACATCTTCTGCTTTGGGGTTGGACAGCCTTCTACTTCATCTGGCAATCCATGCAGTTCAATGCGACCATGCGCTATCAACTGCCGATCTATCCGCTTTTGGCGATGATGGCAGCGTGGGTACTCTTTGAATTGGCAGGATCAGCTACCTCGACATTGAAGCGTTCCACGTTGCGAACCATAACCGCGACGGTTATTGGCGTCACAGTGTTGTCTCTCACCGCCATTTGGGCGTTTGCCTTCCAAAGTATCTACATGCGCGATGAACCTCGCATGGCTGCCTCGCGTTGGATATTTGAGAACGTCCCGGCCGGAATTAACGTCGCGATCCAAACCGAGGACGATACCTATAATCAGCCTTTGCCGATTTCGTCTGGTTTGTTGATCACACCGGAGAATCCCTATTCGGTGACCTTCACTCCGCAGAAAGAAGGCGTCTTCAGTGAGGTCACATTCGGTCATGCCGCCAACGCCTCAAGTGCGTTGACAACTGTTGATTTGACCATCTACTCTTCCACGCAACAAGATGTTGGCTTGGCGTATGCCTCCACGGTTATTGACTCGCTCTCGTCCGAACTTGCTGATCCCTCCCTGAGCTTGCGGCTCGATCAGGCACTTGCGCTGATCCCAAGCCAGCAATATGTCTTGAAGATCGAAACCAATGGCAGCGGGGTGTACGTCTCGGAATCCTTCAACATCCTTATTCAAACCGGCGAAGGCACTTTCCCGCAATCGATTCCCATTCCGCCTGGTTTATTTATCGCGCCGGGAAAACCCTACCTGATGGTCTTCACACCTTTGCAGGAAGGCTACTTCAGTGAATTGACTTTTGGATACGCCACTGATGTGGTCAATTCGCCTGCAAATGTTGACGTGTCTATCTATTCCGCTTCACAACCAGACGTGGAGTTGGCTCGTGCTTCGACGGTGTTAAACGTCACGCCTGAGGCGGGTTCCCGCGGACCCAGGCTGACCCTTCAACTGGATCGTCCAATCCCATTGGTTACGAACCAGCAATACGTTTTGAAGATCGAAACCGATAGCGGTGGAGTGTTTATCTCCGGCTCTGCAGTGGTCAACGAAACCGATTACGACTTTCCGTTGCCTTTCCGGGTGGATAGTTACGATCCTTATGGCGGTTTGTACAGCAACGACGACCTCACCTTGCAAGTCTATTGGGCAGACGATGCCAACAAACTCGAACGTTTTGTGACCATCCTATCCAAAGCGGATTACATTGTCATCCCGACCAATCATCAATATGGACAGATCACGCGTGTGCCAGAGCGTTATCCGCTGACGACGCTGTATTACCGCGAACTGCTTGGCTGCCCTGAAGGTGAAGAGATCATCGAATGTTATCGGCTTGCCGAGCCGGGGATGTTTGAGGGACGTCTCGGTTTTGAACTTGAAGCAGTCTTCACCTCTTATCCTACACTTGGACCTTTGGTCATCAACGATCAGGCGGCGGAGGAAGCTTTCACTTTCTACGATCATCCCAAGGTCATGATCTTCAAGAAGACGGATAAATTTGACGCTGAGATTTTGCGTGCCACGCTCAATACCGTGGATCTGACACAGGTTGTCCAACTGCCGCCCAAGGAATTCGATTCGTTCAAGAGTTTGATGCTGCCCGAATCACGACTGGTGAGTCAACGGGCAGGCGGCACTTGGTCTAACCTGTTCGATTACGACTGGATTCAAAATAAATATCCGTTCGTCGGCGTGCTGGTTTGGTATGCGTTTATCTTTGTGCTAGGTTTGGCGGCTTATCCGCTTATCCGTTTGGCACTGCCGGGGCTGCGACAATATGCCTATGCCCTTGGCAGAGTGGGCGGATTGGTGTTGCTGGCATGGTTGGCATGGATGGGCGGTTCAATCGGCGTGCCGTATACACGACTCAGCATCGGCGTGGCACTCGCTCTGATTGCAGTGACCGGTGTCGCCTTGTGGTTGAAGCGCAAGCAGGAATTCAAGGATGACTGGGATACCAATCGTCGCTTCTTCGTGGCAGTGGAGATTGTCTTCCTATCCTTCTTCATCATTGATTTGCTCATCCGTTTGGGCAATGCCGATATGTGGCATCCGTCGAAAGGCGGCGAGCGCCCGATGGATTTTTCGTATTTCAATGCGGTGTTGAAGAGCACAAGCTTCCCGCCTTATGACCCGTGGTATGCGGGTGGTTACATCAACTATTACTATTACGGTTTTGTGCTGGCTGGCACGCCGGTGAAACTGCTGGGGATCGTGCCATCGATTGCGTACAATTTCATCCTGCCGACCTGGTTTGCGATGGTGGCATTGGGTGCGTTTGTGATCGGATTTGCGGCGGTGGACCATTACAAGTCGAAAGATGAAAACGACTCGCCTGCCCTATTTGACTTGCAACTTGTGACTGGGATCGCCGCTTCGCTGTTGGCCGTCTTGTTGGGAAATCTTGGCACAATTCAATTGGTCTTCAATGCGATGCAGCGCATCGCCGCGCCGGCTGGAATCATCCCAGCAGAGACGGGGCTGTTTCAACGCTGGGGCTGGGCGGCGCAAGGGCTTTGGAAGATGATCTCGGAAAAAGCCATGTTGCCCATCGGCCGCGGAGATTGGTATTGGTTCCCGAGCCGTGTCATCCCGGCTGGACCCGGAAATGAAATTACAGAATTCCCGCTCTTTACGTTCCTCTACAGTGACTTGCACGCGCATATGTTGGTTATGCCGCTGGCGTTGTTCATCATTGTCTGGGGATTGTCATTCGTCCGCTCGCGTGCAGAATTGACTCTCGGAGAATGGATCGCCTCGTTTGGGTTTGGAGCGCTATTCATTGGCGCGTTAAAGCCGACCAATACCTGGGATTTGTACACGTATTATTTGCTGGCGGCGATTGCGGTCGCGTACACACTCTTCCGCTATTTTGATTGGAAGGATTATTTCGGTTTGTCGCCTGTGATTGGGAAGGTGGGCTTGGCTATTGGTGCGGCTGGCTTCCTCTATGTGCTCAGCTCACTCTTTTATCTGCCATTCTCCCAATGGTTTGGGCAAGCCTATAACTCCGTGGATTTCTGGCAGGCATCGCGGACTTCGTTCTCGTCGTATTTTACGCAATGGGGCGTATTCCTTTTCATCATCACGGCTTGGCTTGCATGGGAAACTCGTGAGTGGATGGCGGTCACGCCGGTTTCAAGACTGAACGGATTGCGTAATTACACCCTTGTCATTGAGATTGTGCTGGCAGCATTCATTGCTTTGCTGGTTTTCTTTGCCTTCGATGGTGTGAAGGTGGGACTGCTGGCGCTTCCACTGGCGCTGTGGGCGGCGATTCTGATCCTGCGCGCGGATCTGCCCGATACCAAACGCTTCGTCCTGTTTTTGATCGGGACGGCACTTGCCATTACCATTGTGGTGGAACTCGTGACATTGGTCGGCGACATTGGTCGCATGAACACCATCTTCAAGCTGTATCTTCAAGCGTGGATGATGTTCGCAGTCAGTGCGGCGGCGGCGTTTGGCTGGCTGATAAATGTTTTCACCACATGGCGCTTCCGCTGGCGTATGATCTATCAAACGGGGTTGTATGTGTTGCTGGGCGGCGCGTTCCTGTTCACGCTCACGGCTACGGCCGATAAGATCTCGGATCGGATGAATCCTGAAGTGCCGCACACATTGGATGGCATGGAATACATGAAGCATTCAGAGCATTGGCAGGAACAGACCATGGACTTGAGCCAGGATTATCATGCCATTCGCTGGATGCAGGATAATATTGAAGGTTCGCCTGTCATTTTAGAAGCGAACTGCCCGGAATATCGTTGGTGTACGCGCTTCACCATTTATACAGGTTTGCCCGGCGTTGTGGGTTGGAACTGGCATCAGCGCCAACAGCGTGGAATCTTTGCCCCGCAGGTTCAGCAGCGCGTGGATGAAGTTGGCGCGTTCTACACCACAAGTGACATTCAGTATGCGTTATCGTTCATCAAAAAATATGATGTGAAATATATCGTCGTCGGTCAGCTTGAACGCAACGTCTACCCAACGCTGGAAGGTCTGCCCGATGGATTGGCAAAGTTCCCGCAATATGCAGGAGAGTATTGGCGTGTCGTCTATCAAGAAGACTATACGACCATCTATGAGGTGATCGAATGATTCTCCATATCACATCCAAACAGGAATGGCTCGATGCGCAGGAGCGCGGCGAATATGTCGCGCCGAGTTTGACGAGCGAAGGGTTCATTCATTGTTCCACCGACAAGCAAATTCTCAATGTTGCCAATGCGTTCTATCGCGGGCGGACTGACCTCGTGGTGCTGTCGCTCGATGAAACGCGCATCCGCTCCAAGGTCAAGTGGGAGGCGCCTGCCGGACCACCCGCTGAGAATATTTCTGAAGCGGACCTGTTCCCACACGTCTATGGTCCCATCAATTTGGACGCCATCGCCTCTGTTCTGGACTTTCAGCCCGACTCTGAAACCGGGCTGTTCACCTCTCAATCGCTCCCTTCGAATCGCTAATGGACGCATTTATCATCTGGTATTTGTTCGTTTCCCTGCTTGGCTGGCTGACCTTTCCGCTGGCGTTTCGCCTCTTTCCCGCGCTGACGGATCGCGGCTACACTCTTTCGCGCGCAGCTGGCATGTTGATATGGGGATATGTTTTTTGGCTGTTCGTCTCGTTTGGGTTTGCTCGCAATGATTTGGGCGGGATTCTGCTTGCTCTGGCGATAGTTATCGGTTTGAGCATTTGGTCTATCGTTAATCGTCAGGCGGAGATTATCGCTTTTCTTAAATCGAACATCGCGTTGATCGTCACAACGGAAGTTCTTTTCCTTGTGGCTTTTGCGTTTCTGGCTATTGTCCGCGCTGCCAACCCAGAGCTTGCCTCCACCGAAAAGCCGATGGAATTGGCCTTCATCAATGGCATTTTGCAATCGGAGACGTTCCCGCCGCAAGACCCTTGGCTTTCAGGATATGCCATTTCTTATTATTACTTCGGCTATGTGATGACCGCCATGCTTGCCCGTCTTGCGGACATCAACGGCAGTATGGCGCACAATTTGATGACGGCGCTCATCTTTGCGCTTGGCGCAGTGGGGGCGTTTGGTATCGTGTACAACCTGTTTGGTTCTTCACGTTCCACAGACCCTGAATCAAACGAAGATAAAAAACCTTCGATAGCCAGCGCCTTGCTGGCGCCGCTTTTTCTTTTGCTGGTTTCCAATTTCGAAGCCTTGCTTGAAGTCCTGCATCGCCGCGGATTGTTCTGGGTCAAAGATTCGGTCATTGGCACCTTCAGCAGCGGATTCTGGAAATGGCTGGATATGAAAGAACTCTCTCAGCCGCCGCTTGAGCCATTGGGTTGGGTTCCAGACCGTTACTTGTGGTGGTGGCGCGCCTCGCGCGTCATCCAAGACTATGACATGACTGGCGGATTCCGCGAGGTCATCGACGAGTTCCCCTTCTTCTCCTTTCTGCTTGGCGATTTGCATCCGCACGTCCTCGCGATCCCATTCGGATTGCTGGCTATTTCTGTCGCACTCAACCTCTTCCTTGGCGGCTGGCGTGGAAAGATCGAAGCGTTTGGTTTGCGCTTGCATATCAATGGGCTGGGCTTCCTCTTTTCTGCGCTCGTACTTGGTGGTCTGGCCTTCCTCAACACCTGGGACATCCTCATCTCCGCTGCATTGATCGTCTCAGCGTACGTTCTGTGGCGCGCGGGTGAAGACGGCTGGACTTGGTCACGCCTCGAAGATGCCTTCCTGCTTGGCTTGCCGCTTGGAGCCGTTTCGCTGATTTTGTATTTCCCGTTCTATCTTGGCTTCTCGTCACAAGCGGGCGGCATCCTGCCTAACTTCATGTACGTTACACGCGGGATGCATCTATGGGTGATGTGGGGGACTCTTCTCCTGCCGATCTTTTCGTACTTGCTTTATCGGATCGTCAATTCGCGCACTTCCGCCTCTCGCCCAAACTGGAAGCTGGGAATCACCTTTGGGCTTGGGTTGCCCCTTCTCCTTTTCCTGCTAACCTTGTTCCTTGGATGGCTTGGCACCCTCGTGGAAAAAGACTACGTGGAATATTTCCTTGCCACGCAAAACATGACCGCCTCTCAATTCCTCGCGAAAACAACCGAGCGCCGTCTCGAACATATTGGGAGTCTGATTACACTCTTGGCGGTGTTGATCCCTTCGTTGGCATTCCTCTTCCCGCATAAAACAGACACAGATGAAACTTCATCTGCCACTCATCCTTCCTCGCCTGGTATTTTTGTCATTCTGCTGTTGACCTTGGGAACCCTCCTCATCCTCGCGCCAGAATTTGTGTATCTGCGAGACCAGTTCGGCTATCGCATCAATACCGTCTTCAAGTTCTATTATCAAGCATGGATGCTGTGGAGTCTGGTGGCAGCCTTTGGGGCGGGATGGCTCCTGCAAAACTTGCGCGGATTGACCGTCGGTAACATTGGTTTCCGTGTGTTGATCGGGTTGGTCATCTTCTGTGGATTACTCTATCCCGTCTTTGGCTTGATGACTAAGACCAACAACTTCCAGCCAGTCTTTGGCTACCATCTCGACGATCTTGAACGAATCAAACGTGAAAATCCCGACGATGCGGCTGGAATCGAATTCCTGCGTTCCGCACCCGAAGGCATCGTCGCCGAAGCCATTGGCGGAAGTTATAGCTATTACGCGCGTGTTTCCGCCTACACCGGTTACCAGACCGTCCTCGGTTGGCCCGGTCACGAATCACAATGGCGTGGAGGCAGCGAGCCGCAAGGTACACGTGCAGAAGACATCATGCTCCTGTATGTCACCTCCAATTGGCAGGAAGCGCAGTCCATTATCGAACGATACAATATCCGTTACATCTATGTCGGACCGCTCGAACGGGTCTCCATGCAGGTCAGTGAAGAGAAATTCTTCCTGTATCTAACGCCTGTCTTCCAGCAGGGGAACACCATCATCTACGAAGTGCCCTAGGACTTTGATACAATTGCGCCCATGATGTACCGCCATTTTAAATACGAGACTTTGCTTTATTTACTGGCATTTCTGGTTGCGCTGGGGCTGCGACTCACTCAACTCGGCGTCATGCCGCTCACCGACGCAGAAGCCGCTCCCGCCTTGCAGGCGCTGCGCCTCTCGCAAAGTGTCGATACCGCGCTCAACCCGCATCCGTTTTATATCCTTTCCACCTCAATTCTCTTCCTGCTCTATGGCGGCGGGACGGATTTTCTGGCGCGCCTGATGCCTGCCCTGATGGGCAGTCTGCTCGTCTTTGCACCCCTCCTATTTGATAACCGCATCAAACCTCGCCCCGGGCTGATCCTTGCCTTTTTGCTTGCCTTCGACCCAGGTTTGGTCGCCATCTCACGGCAGGCTGCCAGCCCGATCTTTGCCATTGGGCTTTCGATTTTTGCAGTTGGCTTTTTCAACAAAGACAGACGCACGCTTGCGGCAGTGTTTGCGGCACTCGCCTTCCTTAGCGGACCTGCCATCTGGCTTGGTTTGCTTGGGATTGGAATCACATGGGCGATCTATCAATTGTTCAATCGTCCAGCTCGCAGCGAGGGCGAAGAAGTGACGCCTTCCGCGCCAAAGTTTTCGTTTAACTCATCTCTCCTGATCGTTTTCATCATCGCCTTTATCATTGCTGGAACACTTTTCTTCACCGTGCCCGATGGCATTGGTGCGGCGTTTGCTTCCATCCCGGCATTTTTTGAGACGTGGGTGCAGACTTCTGACATCTCCCCGGGCATGATGATGCTTTCCCTGTTGATCTATCAGCCGTTCACATTGCTGCTTGCGATCATCGCCATCATCCGCGGATCGACAAAAGGCGTCCGCCGCATTATTTTCCTGACCATCTGGATGGCGGTCTCGCTATTGTTGGTAATCTTCCTGCCAGCCCGCCAAATGTCGGACCTTGCGTGGATGTTGATTCCGCTGAGTGCATTGGCTTCGCTTGAATTTGCACGCCATTTCAATATCTTCCCTGACGAACGCCGCGAAGTGATTGGTGTCGTCCTGTTGACAGTTTTCATTTGGGTTTTTGCCTGGCTTGGGTTTGCCGGCATGACTTGGTTCCCCGCCGACTCACGCGAATATCTGCTGCGCTTCTGGATGTTGATCG
Source organism: Anaerolineales bacterium (assembly GCA_023382575.1). Lineage (GTDB taxonomy): Bacteria > Chloroflexota > Anaerolineae > Anaerolineales > Villigracilaceae > Villigracilis. The sequence goes on along the minus strand of JAHDWC010000036.1, from coordinate 9,728 downwards.
GCGCATTGGTTTTGCTGGTTGTCAGCTTGCTGCTCATCGCGGCGGGATGGTCCATCCGCACGGCGCGGCTTGGCGGCATTTGGGGATTGGCTGTTGCTCTGGGCGTGCTTGGATTAGGCGGCGCCTTTGGGACGGCTGGCCTGCGCGGATTGAATTTCCCCGAATTATGGTGGCAGCCTGCCATCCCGCTTCAAGCGGATTTGTTAGGTGAAACGGTCGACCAGGTATCCGAATTCGGCATTGGCGATGACAACTCTGGGCGGGTAGTTATTGTTCGTCTGGATTCTCCCGCACTCGAATGGACGCTGCGCGAACATCCCGTTCAGGTGGTGGATGCGTTGGACCCAAGCACTTCGCCAGATTTTGTCATCACACCCTACGAAATGGACCCAGCTCTTGTCGCCGCATATCGCGGACAGGATTTTATCTGGCGGCAATCGCCTGTGTGGCGTGGAGCCGTTCCCAGCAATTGGTTCCGCTGGGTGACCTTGCGTGAGATGCCGCAGGGTGGCGAGTCCATCATCCTTTGGGCGCGCGATGACCTGTTTCTCGACGGGCAATGAAATAAAACGCGGGTTTTGAACCTCACATCATATAATCACCGCCACAGGAAGACGGAACATCACAGACCGCACCTCCTGTGGCGAAACTGTGTAAACAAAAGGAACTCATGACAAAGACTTCTCCTCCCTCCATCATCGCGCTGGATGGCCCGGCCGCTTCAGGAAAATCCACGGTTGGGCTCAAGGTTGCCAATGCATTAGGTTATCTCTTTTTCGATACAGGCATCATGTATCGCGCCATCACCTGGATCGCACTACAACATGACATGGACTTGAACGATGGTGCCGCTATGACCAAACTGGCGCAGGAAGCTCTGATCGATATCCGCCCGCCGAGCACATCGGATGGACGCACCTGTGATGTGCTCATTGCAGAGAAAGATGTCACCTGGGATATGCGTTCCGGTGATGTGGATGCGAATGTCTCTGTGGTGTCTGCTTATGCCGGCGTGCGTCAGGCCCTGTCTGCCCAGCAGCGCCGCATTGGCTTGCGCGGTAAGGTTGTAATGGTTGGACGGGATATTGGCACGGTCGTCCTGCCGGAAGCGAATTTGAAGATTTACCTCGATGCCAGCGCAGAAGAACGCGCCCGCCGCCGCTCTGATGAGTTGATCGCGCGCGGAGAACAAGCAGACTACGACACCATCCTCAAGAAGATCATCGAACGCGATCGCATCGACTCGACCCGGGCGGTGGCTCCACTTCGCCCCGCTGACGATGCCATCATCATCAACACCGATGACTTGGACGCCGAACAAGTCTCCAGCCGCGTGCTGGAATTGTGCAAATAGGGTGGGCAGAAAATCGGGACAACCATGCAGGAAAAAACACCCATTCCGCCCAAACCGGTGAGTGAAGTCTGGCGACCAGACCTGGTGTGCCTGCCTAAGCTGTCTCGCGCGCGCCTTGCATTTCGCAAATTTGGGCATGGATTGCTCAAATTCATCTCATGGATATGTTTGCGGATCACTGCTGAAGGCTTGGAGAACATCCCGCCTCGCGGACCGCTGTTGATCGTTATCAACCATTTGGGCGACGCCGACACTCCAGCCATTATCTCGTCACTACCATTTCAGCCAGATGCAATTGGCAAGATCGAATTGTATGATTTGCCAATTCTTGGCAGGCTCATGGATTGGTACGGCATCATCTGGCTGCATCGTGGACGCCCCGATAAGCGGGCTTTACGTGCCGCGCTCGACGGCTTGGCAGAAGGACGCATCATCATCATTGCACCCGAGGGACGATATTCACTGACCGGTGCGCTTGAAGAGGGTAGTGGCGGTGCCGCGTTTCTGGCGTATAAATCGGGTGCGCCAGTTTTGCCCATTGTTGTGACAGGCACAGAAAATGAGTCGGTCTATGGACACATGAAACGCCTGCGCCGCGCTCCAGTCCGCTTGCGGGTGGGGAAACCTTTCCAGTTGACTGGACAAGCTGAGGGTCGAAAAGAGGCGTTAAATCAGGGCACAGAGCGCATTATGGAGGCTTTATCCAGCCTTTTGCCGGAGAAATATCGGGGTGAGTATTCCTAACCTTGCCTACTTGTTAAGTGCGTATATCAAATTGGGGCTATAATTTGAAAAATGGAATTTTTCCTCACCCTCCTCGCAGGCATTCCATTCCCAGCGCCAACCACGTTCCCCGGTTGGTTCGTGTGGGTATTCCTGTTGGGTGGGCTGGTGTATCTGCTGTACCGCCAACGTAATAATCAAAACTCATGGGGCTCGCGCGGATGGGGGCTTTTTGTCGCGTTGTTCGTTCTGGTTGCCCTTACCAATCTTTTTATCGGATTAAGACTGACTTCCGCTTCTGCCCGACCCGTGCCGGGGTTGCCCGCCGATGTGCCAGGTTCGGCGCTGATGGTTTTTTCTGCCATCCCCTGGTTGTTGGGCGGTGGTTTTCTGGGACCAATTGGCGCAGCTGTGCTGGGCGCATTTGCTGGTCTGTTGCGCGGTACCTGGGATCTGTATTCCATCTTCCCTGTTCTTGAGTTTGCCTTTTTAGGCATCTGGTTTTCACTGAATACTCGTCAACGATATCGCACTCCAGCCTATCGTTTATTGCGTCAGCCCTTTGTGGCGGCTTTGCTGTTGATTCCCCTTCATACGCTTTTTTATACCTTGAGCGCTCTCTTCACCCAATGGGGCGCGGATGTGCCCGCCACTGCGCGGTTGGATTTTGCCGTCAGTAATGCGGGTGTGGTGACATTGGCATTCGGCGGTGAGATGCTCATCGGCGGGATCGTGTCGCAAATTATCTCCATGGCGTTCCCGTCTAATTGGGGCAGTCGCCAGCCGTTACAACCCTCTCCCGGCGAAAAGAGTCTCGAGTCGCGTTTCATCTTTGCGGTGGGCGTTTTCATCACCCTGTTGTTGCTGACTCTGCTCATCGGAGATTGGGTGGTGGCAGGACGCGCCGCGCGCGACATGCTGGAAGATCGCCTGTCCAGTGCGGCTGGGTCGGCGGCGCAAAGCGTGCCCTTCTTCCTTGAGACGGGTCAGAACCTGGCGGTGCAACTCGCGCAGGATCCACGCCTGCTTGAGACAAGCGGCGAAGAGTTGAAATCTATCATTGGCGCGCGCATGCAGGCTGTGCCGTACTTTGATCAATTCATTGTGCTGGATGCGGGAAATAAAAGTGTTTTGGCTATTTATCCGGGTTTGCCTGCGGATGGCTTCCAACTCTATGCAGATGAAGAAGCGGGCATCCTGCTGGCTCGCAATGGCGTGCTGACCCAGATCTATTCCATCCCGCCAACTTCGCTCGACGATGTCTCGCGGGTTTCGTTCATGGTTGCCATCGTGGATTCGTTCGGGAATGTGAAGCGCATTTTGATCGGACGCACCACACTTGATTCCAATCCGCTGACATTGCCGCTGATCGAGAGCCTCAATAGCATGCGTGACCTCGACGGTTCGGGGATGTTGTTGAACGAGAACAATCATCCTATTTATCATTCTGACAAATCACAATCTCTGATCCCATATAGAGGACAGAGTGGAAGCCAGCCATTTTTCTATGATGATACTGCTTCAGATGGTACGCGTTTGATGCGGTATTACCAGCCAGTGTTGGGACGTCCGTGGGCAATCGTACTAACCGTCCCGGCACAGCGCGCGCAGCAACTCGCACTTAACATTGCCATGCCGCTGGCATTGATGATCATCGTCCTTTCGTTGATCGCGCTGGTTTCATTGAGGTTTGGCTTGCGCGTGGTGACTGGCTCCCTGCAAGGACTTGCCGCCGAAGCCAATCGCATCGCGCAGGGAAATTTGGACAACCCGTTACAAGTCCGCGGTGAGGATGAAGTTGCCCAACTCCGCAGAGCCTTTGAGCAAATGCGTATTGGATTGCAGGCGCGTTTAGAGGAGATCAATCGGCTCCTGCTGGTCAGTCAAGGCGTAGCATCCAGCCTTGAGATGCAGGATGCAGTCAAGCCGGTGTTGGAAGCGATCCTTTCCACGGGTGCGAACTCCGTCCGCGTGGTGTTATCGCCGAGCATTCTTCCCGATACGTTCATTGAACTGCCATCACGTTTTACCGTCGGCGCGGTGAAGGATGCATATGCCCATCTCGATGATCAGATCCTCGATCTGGCGCAGAGCCACGAAAAGATCGTGCTGCCCAACCTTACCCGCTCGCGCGAGTTGATCCTTGACCCGGCGCTTGCGCAGCCATTGGCATTGCTGGCGGTCGCGTTGCGGCATGAAAATCGATATTATGGCGTGGTTTGGGCGGGGTATGAACAGCCGCGAAAATTCTCTGACTCGGATGTGCGCTTTGTGACCACGCTTGCCGGTCAGGCGGCGCTCGCCGTGGCGAATGCGCATCTTTATTTGAACGTGGAAGCGTCGCGGCGTCAACTGGAAGCGATCATCAACTCGACGCCTGACCCCGTCATCGTGACCGATCATCGCAACCGTTTGTTGATCGCCAATCGCGCCGCCACAACGGCGTTGGGTCCGGGCGTGGATGATACTCGCAGTGGCATTGAAACTGAAAAAGCGGTCAAGCTCAAGCCATTGCTGAATCTGCTGCAAAGCACCATGGAGGAAAAACAATCCACCGAGATCACGTTGGCAGATAAACGTACGTATCTCGCCACAGCGTCACCAGTGATGGTGGAAGGGCGGCAGATCGGGCGGGTGTGTATTATGCGTGATGTGACGCACTTCAAGGAATTGGATTCGATGAAGTCTGAGTTTGTGGCAACTGTCAGCCATGATCTGCGCTCTCCGTTAACGTTGATGCGCGGTTATGCCACCATGCTCGATACGGTCGGCGAGTTGAACGAACAGCAGCAGGGTTATGTCAAGAAGATCATTTCGGGCGTTGAGAATATGTCGCGTCTGGTGAACAACCTGCTCGATCTTGGTCGCATTGAAATTGGCGTTGGTTTGCAGGTGGAGCATGTCACTGTGTTGGATATTATTGAGCGCGCCACCAGTGCGCTGCAATTGCAGGCGAACCAAAAGAATATTGTCCTGAATGTGGAGCTTTCAAAGGATATGCCACATGCAGTGGAGGCGGATCAGGCGTTGCTGCATCAGGCTGTGTATAACTTGCTGGAGAATGCCATCAAGTACACGCCTGAGTCTGGGAAGGTGACGATCCGCACGCTTTCCAAGCCGGAGCATTTGACCTTCGCTATTGAAGATTCAGGCATTGGCATTCCGCAGGAGGATGTTCCACATCTGTTTGAGAAGTTCTATCGCGGCAGGCAACGTGAAGCGCGTTCGCAGCCAGGCACCGGGCTGGGACTCGCCATCGTTCACTCGATCGCTGAAAGTCACAGTGGACGCGTGTGGGTGGAGAGCACTGTCGGCAAGGGCAGTATTTTCTATTTGCAGATTCCTTTGACTCAGCCGAAAAGTCTGAAGTCTTAATACGCGTCTATACAAGCTTTCCTCCCTTCATAACTGTAATACTAAAAAGATTTGATTTGTACTATAATCCGAACTTGTCCTTCCGTGGGAAGGGCATAATTTTTGTCGGTAAGTTGGTTCTTATGCTTAATCAGGAAGATAAACAAACCCCCATTATTGAAAGAAAAACAGATTATAAGCCTCCGCGCAATTGGCGCTCCTGGCTGATCGGACGTCCGCTTTCCACAGCAGATGCGCCGCATGAAACCATTGGCAAGACGGTAGGGCTGGCGGTTTTCGCTTCCGACGCGCTTTCGTCGAATGCGTACGCCACGCAGGAAATCATGGTGGTGCTGGCTGCGGCTGGCACGATCGCGTTCGGGTATGTGTTCCCGATCTCCATTGCCATCGTATTGCTCTTGACCATCGTGTCGATCTCCTATATTCAGGTGATCCACGCTTATCCCGATGGAGGCGGGGCCTATGTGGTGGCGCGGGATAACCTGGGTGAACTGGCTGGCTTGACCGCCGCATCTGCCCTGTTAGCTGATTACATCCTGACGGTTTCAGTGTCGGTGTCATCTGGTATTGCCCAGATCGTTTCGGCATATCCCGAATTGTATGAGTATCGGGTTCCGATGGCGGTGACAGCGGTATTCCTGCTCATGCTGATCAACCTGCGCGGCGTGCGCGAATCTGGCTCAGCAATTGCAGTGCCGAGTATGTCGTTCATTGTCATCATGCTTTTCATGATCGCTGTTGGTATGTACAAATATATTACCGGCGATCTTGGGACGGTGATCAACCCACCTGAGATTCTGGCTCATGGGATCACGGCGTTTGGTATGCCCTTCCTGATCTTGCATGCCTTCTCCAGTGGAACCGCCGCCTTGACCGGTATCGAAGCGATCTCCAATGGGACGACCGCTTTCAAGGAACCACGCAGCAAGAACGCTGCTACCACCTTGACGTGGATGGCCGCCATCCTTGCCACGCTGTTCATGGGAATTTCCTTCCTTGCCAGCCAGGTCAACGCTGTGCCCTCCGAAGTTGAGACAGTCATTTCACAGATCGGGCGTACTGTCTTTGGCGGACAGGGAATTTTCTACTTTGCCATTATCCTGGCAACGACCATCATTTTGCTCCTTGCAGGGAATACAGCCTATGCGGGCTTTCCGCGCTTGAGTGCCTTGATGGCCATGGACGGTTTTCTGCCACGCCAGTTGACCTATCGTGGCAGTCGCCTTGTCTACTCACGCGGCATCGTCGCGTTGGCGGTTTTATCCTCCCTGTTGATCATTCTCTTCCAGGCGAGTGTGACGCGTCTCATCCCGTTGTATGCGATTGGTGTGTTCCTTTCCTTCACATTGGCACAATCTGGCATGGCGTTGCGTTGGTGGAAGAGCGGAAAACTTCTCAATCAAAAAGAGGACGTTGAACACACGAACACCCGCGTCTCCAAGTTGACCTATGACCGGCTCTGGCGACTGAAGATGATCACCAATGGTTTTGGCGCGCTTTGTACCGGGCTCGTGATGTTGATCTTCGCCGTCACCAAATTTCAAGATGGCGCTTATGTGGTGCTCGTGCTCATCCCGGCTTTGATCGGCGCGCTTTGGATGGTTCATCGTCACTACAGGAATCTCGCCAAAAAACTTTCTCTTGAAAATTTTGGTGTTATCCCGCCGCACACCATTCGTCACCGCGTCATCATGCCGGTTAGCGGTGTGCATCAGGGTACACTTGCTGCATTGCGATATGCTCGTATGTTGTCTGATGATGTAACTGCTGTACATATCGTCATTGAGCCGGCAGATGCAGAAAAGACCCGCAAGAAGTGGGAAACCTGGGGCGAAGGAGTCCGCCTTGTGATGTTGGATTCACCCTATCGTCTATTTGTGGAGCCGCTACTGGATTACATCGCAGACATCGCCGAGCAACGTCAATCTGGCGAGATCATCACCGTCGTTGTGCCCGAGTTCGTTTCTGAAAATCGCTGGTCTTCTGCCTTGCATACCAACACGGCAGATATCCTGCGCACGCAATTGAAAAATCAGCATGGCATCGTGATTACCAACGTCCCGTATCACGTGCATGAAAGTGAAAGCGATCATCATCGCTAAGGAGTCATCAACATGAATTTTATTGTCGTAGGTTGTGGAAGATTCGGAGCAGATCTCGCCTATCGTCTCTTCCAAAATGGACATCAAGTTGTGGTGGTGGATGCCAATCCCAAAGCATTCAACCGCCTCCACCCAGACTTTAGAGGTCGCACCGTTGAGGGAGATTCTCTCTCCGCCGACACTTTAGCCCGCGCCGCCACGGACAAAGCCGAAGGCGTTGCTGTCGTTACCAATTCCGACACGATGAATGCTGTCATTGGGCATACAGTCCGTGTGCATTTCCCGAATGTGAAGCAGGTCGTCGTCCGAAATTATGACCCTGCCATGCGCGGCATGCTCGAAGCGTTCGGATTGCAGATTGTCAGCTCCACGGCTTGGGGCGCAGAACGCGTGCAAGAGTTGATGATCGACCCATCCTTCCGGGCAGTGTTTTCCGCCGGGAATGGCGAAGTGGAAATTTACGAAATGTTCATCCCCGAAAAATGGAACAATGTGACTGTCTCTGCCCTGCTGGATGGTTGCCAGGAGATTGTCTGCACGGCGCTCACCCGTGCCGGTCGCGCTGAACTTCCCGCCGGGGAGACCAAACTGCAACGCGGTGATATTTTGACTGTAAGCGCCACGCTGGCAGGCGTGCGTGCCCTGCGTGCAAAATTGCAGGAAGGCAAGGAGGCATAATATGTTTGTCTTTATCGCAGGCGGCGGACGCACAGGCGCTCAACTCGCCGCCCAATTGCTCCAGCAAAATTATGAAGTACGCCTTGTTGAACACCGCAAGGAATTGCTTGCTCGTTTGCATCATGAACTTCCCACCGAGGTCATTTATGAGGGGCAGGCGACCGACCCGAACGTATTGCAACAAGCCGGCTTGGAACGAGCCAATGTGGTCGTGGCATGCACCAACGAAGATGCCACCAATCTGGTATTGTGCTATCTGGCGCGTACCCTCTTCAAGGTCCGGCGCACCGTGGCGCGGATCAATAATCCGCGCAATAGCTGGTTGTTCGATGGCAACTTCCATGTGGACGAGACCATCAATCAAGCCGATGTGATGGCGCATCTCATTCAGGAAGAAATGTCGCTGGGCGATATGATGACCTTGCTCAAACTCCGCCGCGGACGCTACTCGCTGGTGGAGGAGAAGGTGCCCAAGGGTGCGAAAGCCATCGGCGTGCAGATCAAGGATTTGGGACTGCCCGAACAATGTGTCATTGCCGCCATCATTCGCAAGGGACAAGTCACTTTGCCGCGCGGAACCGCTGTGTTGGAAGAGTTCGATGAAGTGCTTGCCGTCACCGATGACGAAGGCGCGAAGAAACTTGCTCAATTGCTCGAACCGCCCGACCGCTCCATTTTGTAAAACAAAAACTCCCGATGAAAATCGGGAGTTTTTTATTAGATGAGGTTGTTACTTTGCAACCATCTCTTTCATCTGTTCCACATACGCCAACGATTGATGCCGGAAGTAGGTGTTGTATAACTCGGCGTAATGACCCTTCTGATCCAGCAGACCTTCATGGTTGCCCTCTTCGATGATCGTGCCCTTGCGCATCACCACGATACGATCGGCGGCTTTGACGGTGGAGAGACGATGGGCAATGAGGATGCTGGTTGAATTCTTCAGGATGAGATTCAACGCCTGCTGAATTTGCCACTCTGTGAACGGGTCGATGCTGGCGGTCGCTTCATCGAGGATGAAGATGGCAGGATTCTGCACCAGCACACGCATCAATGCCACAAGCTGACGCTGTCCCATCGAGAGGCGGTTACCACGTTCGCCAACTTCAGTGTGGAGTCCGTTTGGGAGCGTTTCCAGCCATTCACCGTCGCCGATGCGTTTGGCAAGCCGTAGCATTTCTTCTTCCGGCGCGCCCGGCGCGGCATAGCGGATATTCTCCGCCACCGTTCCCGAAAAGAGAAAGGGTACTTGCGAAACGATTCCCAACTGACGACGATATTGCGTCAGGTCAAAGGTGCGGATGTCGCGTCCGTCGATCATCAAACGTCCCTGTTGATATTCGTAGAAACGCGCGATTAACTTCGCGATGGACGACTTGCCTGCGCCGGTATGCCCTACCAGTGCAAGCGTCTCTCCGGGTTGGATGAGCAGGTTGAAGTCGATTAGAACCGTTTCTTTATCCGAATAGCGGAAATGCAAATGCTCAAAATGGATC
>JAHDWC010000035.1:18812-27047 GCA_023382575.1 Anaerolineales bacterium | reverse complement strand
TTGAGCGCAGCCGAATAGTTATGGTCCCTTTTAAAGGGGCGCGGTTACCGCGCCCCTATATTTTATATTTGTCATGGAGGACCCGCACCGCCCATGAACGTCGAACTCAATAACATCCATAAACACTTCGGCAAGACGTATGCCAACAAAGGCATCAATTTGATGATCTCATCTGGCACCATTCAGGGGATTTTGGGAGAGAATGGCGCTGGTAAAAGCACGTTGATGAAGGTCCTTTCCGGTTTCATTCAAGCCGACCCCGGCGGCGAAATCATTTTGGATGGCAAATCCGTCGTCATTCATTCTCCGGCCGATGCGATCCATGTCGGCGTGGGGATGCTGCATCAAGATCCGCTGGATTTTCCACCCATGCGCGTCCTTGATAATTTCATGCTTGGACATTCGGGCGGGCTGTTCCCAGATCGTTCTGCAATTCGGCAGGACTTTTTGAAGCTCGCCGAACAATTCGATTTTTCCCTTGACCCTGATAACTACGTCGATGCGCTGACAGTGGGGGAGCGCCAGCAGTTGGAGATCATCCGTCTGTTATGGATGGGGGCGCGTGTCCTTATCCTCGATGAGCCCACCACAGGCATCAGCGCTTCGCAAAAACAGAAATTATTTGCCACGCTCAAGAAACTGGCCGGGCAAGGCATGACCATTATTTTCGTCTCACACAAACTTGAAGATGTTGAATTCCTTTGTAATCAAGTTGCCGTTTTGCGGGCAGGCGAGCTGGTCGGTACGGCTCAGCCGCCCTTCGAAACATCCAAACTGGTGGAATTGATGTTTGGCAAGGTGGTCACGTTGGGAGATCGCCAACTGGCAAAGACTGGCGATACGGTATTGTCCCTTCAAAATGTGGCGCTTGAAGATACGCGCCTGCGAATCAAAAATATCAACCTTGACTTGCGCGCGGGTGAAGTCATCGGACTGGCTGGCTTGGAAGGTTCCGGACAAGGCATGTTCATGCGTGCCTGCGCAGGACTCGTCCGCCCGGTGGGTGGGAGAGTCATTCTCAAAGGCAAGGATTTGACCGGGAAGTCCTATCACACCTTCAAGCGCGAAGGCGTGAACTTTCTCCCCGCCGCACGGCTGGAAGAAGGGCTGGTCCCCGGCTTGAGTTTGACCGACCATTTTGTTTTGGCGGAAGAACCGAAAGGCGTCTTCATCGACCGCGCTGCAGGACAGAAACTTGCAGAAGATCGGATCCAGTCGTTTAACATTCGGGGCACCCCAGCCAGTATGGTCGAGTCGCTTTCGGGTGGGAACCAGCAGCGCGCGGAATTGGCGTTGCTGCAATCGCCGCTTTCGTTGATCCTGCTCGAACACCCCACCCGCGGCTTGGATATCGAATCGGTCATTTATATTTGGAGCAAGCTCAAAGACCGCTGCAAACAGGATGGCGCGGCGATCATCTTCATCTCATCCGACCTGGAGGAAGTCTTGCAATACAGTGACCGTCTTCTGGTATTTTTTAGCGGGAAGGTCTCGGAGCCCATCGATGCGGCAACCACCAGCGTGGATCAATTGGGACAATTGATCGGCGGCAAGGGCTGGCCCGAGAAGGGAGCCGCTCATGCTTAAGGGACGTTTGGGTGGTTTTGCCTTTCAGGCAATTGCATTTGTGCTGGCGCTTGGTTTTGTTTCGCTGATCTTGTTGGCGGTGGGGGCTTCTCCAATCGAAGCGTATAAAAATATCCTGACCGGTTCCGTCGGCTCGATGCGTAAATTTGCTGAAGTGTTGGTCTCATTCGTCCCGCTGTTGTTGGTGACGGCAGGATTGCTGATCACATTTTCAGCGGGTTTGTGGAATATCGGCGTAGAGGGACAGATCGTTCTCGGCGCGATCGGCACCACCTGGGCGATGCGTCAGTTCGTGGATAGCAGCCTGTCGCCTGTTATCATCATTTTCCTGTCCATTCTGGCTGGGATGCTCTTCGGTGCAGTCTGGGCATCCTTTGCGGGGATGTTGAAGACCTTCGGCGGCGTGAACGAAATCTTTGGCGGCTTGGGCTTGAACTTCGTCTCCACCGCGTTGACGTTGTATCTCATCTTCGGTCCGTGGAAGCGCGAAGGCGTCGCTTCGATGAGCGGAACCGAACCTTTCCCGGATGCGTTTTCCCTGCCGCAACTCCCCGATCTGCGGATTAGTCCGTGGGCATTGGGCATTGCCCTTGTGGCTGTAGTAGTCGTGTACTTCATCTTAAACGGCACTTACTTTGGTCTGCGGATCAAGGCGGTTGGCAAGAACATCCGCGCGGCGTATTTGTTGGGCATTCCCACCTGGCAATATTCGTTGTACTCCTTCCTTATCTGCGGCGCACTGGCCGGACTGGCTGGTGCGATGCAAGTGACAGCGGTCTATCATCGCCTCATCCCTTCGATTTCGAGCGGATACGGCTATTTGGGCTTGATGGTGGCGATGCTGATCAATTATCAAGCGATCTGGGCTGTGCCCATCGCGTTGTTCTTCGCGGCCTTGAATATCGGCAGTATCCAATTGCCGATCGTGATGAAACTCGATTCGTCCCTCTCCGGGGTATTGCAGGGAGTGTTGGTGCTCTTCGTTTTGATGGTGGAAGGCGCACGTCAAAAATTCGTGAAGAAAACATGAGGCATCCATGAATCAAGAAACTCTTCTCGTTGGTTTGGCTGGCGTCCTTGCCGCAGCGGCTCCCATCATCTTTGCGGTGTTGGGAGAGACGCTTTCCGAGCGGGCAGGGGTGATCAACCTCTCGATGAACGGGACCATCTTGTTGACGGCCATGAGCGGATTTGCCGTGGCATACACAACCGACAGCTTGCTGCTTGGTTTTCTGGCTGGGATGTTGATCGGCGCGTTGGTGGCGTTGATCGTAGCATTCTCCAGCATCACTTTGAATCAATCACAGGTGGCAGTTGGCTTCGTACTGGCGCTGACCTGTCGTGACCTGGCCTACTTTTTAGGCAATCCTTTTATGGGCGTTTCCGGTCCGCGTTTGCAGGCCATGCCCATCCCATTCCTGAGGGACCTGCCCATTTTGGGCCCGGTGTTCTTCCGACAGGAATTGATCACCTATGTCAGTTATCTTGCCATCTTTTTGGCCTGGCTGTGGATCTATCGTACGCGTCCCGGTTTGATGCTGCAAGGCATTGGTGAGAAACCCGCCGCAGCCTACATCCGCGGCGCGAATGTCAACTTGATGCGCTATGTCTACACGGTCATCGGCGGAGCGTTGATCGGTTTGGCAGGCCCCACCTATTCGCTGGGTGTGCGTGCCGGCTGGATGGGAACCATCTCCGGTCTGGATGGCATTGGCTGGATCGCTCTCTCCATCACCATCTTTGGGGGGTGGAATCCTGCCCGGGCGGCGTTTGGGGCGTATCTGTTCGCCTTCCTGCAATGGCTGGGACTAGTCCTCCAACCTGTGCTGACACAAGTCCCTTCACAGGTGTTGCAAGTTGCGCCCTTCCCGCTCATGATCCTAACCCTGTTGCTGGTCAACATCGGCAACGCTGAATGGGTGGAGCGGACGTTGGCAGCCATGCCTGAGTCGGCGCGCAAGTTCTTCTCGCGGATGCTGCGAGCAATGCGCGCTTCGCCTCCGGCGGCGTTGGGGGTTCCTTTCGAAAGAGATTAGTCTCACATTTTGAAAGACCTTCCACTTGGAAGGTCTTTTTTGACTACAAAGGGTCGTGTAAGGTCTACGTCTATCGGGTAAAATCAGGCGGAAAAGGTAATCATGAAAAACTTTGCTGGCTACAAATGTTCGTTATGTGGTACGGAATATCTTCCCGGTCAGGTTACCTATCTTTGCCCTAAAGACGGCGGAAATTTGGATGTCATCCTCGATTACGAGGTCATCCGAAAAAAATATCAGCCGGAAGATGTCACATCCCGGAAGGAACCTTCGTTATGGAAGTATCTTCCGCTGTTGCCGGTCGGGGAGCCAGAAGGGGATTCCACGCCCTTACACGCCGCAGGCGGGACCCCGGTGTTTGCCCTGTCACGACTGGCAGAGAAGTTACACCTGAAGCATCTCTGGCTCAAAGATGAGTCGCGTAACCCCACGGCATCGTTCAAGGATAGAGCCAGCGCCGTGGTGGTCACCCGCGCTCACGAGATAAAATCTGAGATTGTGGTCACGGCTTCGACGGGCAATGCTGGAGCCGCTCTGGCGGGAATGTCAGCTGCGGTTGGGCAGAAAGCGGTCATTTTTGCACCGAAGACCGCGCCACAGGCAAAGGTGGCGCAACTGCTCGTCTTTGGCGCCAAGGTCATCCTTGTAGATGGAACGTATGACGACGCCTTTGACCTAACCGTCAAAGCCGCGAACGAATTTGGCTGGTATTGCCGCAATACGGGCTACAATCCCTTCACCCTGGAGGGGAAGAAGACCGCCGCTTTCGAAATCTGGGAATGGTGGCTGGATGCTCACCGCGACTGGCATAAGAAAGACAGCCCATTAGATAACCATCCGCCGCTGACAGTATTCGTCTCGGTGGGAGATGGCAATATCATTTCCGGTATTCATAAGGGTTTCAAGGATTTGTTGGCGTTGGGCTGGATTCCCAACATGCCGCGCATCATCGGTGTGCAAGCAGAAGGGTCGGCAGCGATTGCGAATGCCTTCCGCGATAAATCGGAAACCATCGTGCCAGTCTCTGCGAAGACCATCGCCGACAGCATCTCTGTGGATCTGCCGCGTGATGGAGTCCGCGCGGTGCGGGCAGCGCTGCATACGGATGGAACGTATATCGTCGTGTCGGATGATGAGATCATCCGCGCGATTGCGGAACTGGGCAAGGTTGGTATCTTCGCCGAACCCGCTGGCGCGACGGCTTATGCCGGATTGGTCAAAGCGACCAGCTTGGGGGTGGTCGGAAGCGATGATCCCATTTTAGTGATGAATACCGGCAGCGGTCTTAAGGATGTCCGCGCGGCGATGCAGGCGGTCGAGTCCGCGCCCATTATCGAACCTACTTTAGAGGCAGTCAATAATATTCTATGAAAAAAACAACGACTCATTGGAGCCTTCCCTTTCGTTATACGATGGGGATCATTATCTTTGTGTCCGTGGTGGCGCTTCTGATCTATGCCAGCGAGGCTGCGACGATGTTCATCATCGCAGGGTTTATCGCTTATTTGATCAGCCCGGCAGTCTCGTTCTTGATGGAGCGCACGAAGCTGTCGCGCACTGTGGCGGTGAACATCGTGTACTTTACGGCGTTGATCGTGCTGGTCGGTATTCCTGCCACGCTAACACCAATATTCTTCGACGAAATCCAATTGGTGGCGAAAGACCTATTGGAACTTTCTGAGGAACTCAGCAAGTTCCTTTCCAGACCTATTCAAATGGGCGGAGTGGTTTTTCACCTGGAGCAGGTTGGAGAAAGCCTTGGGCATTTTCAGGAAAATATGCTGACGCCGCTTCCTGAGGAGGCGCTTGAATTACTCGAAGCCACCTCGATTAATGTGTTGTGGATTTTGATCATCCTGGTCAGCGTGCATTTGTTCATGTCTGAATGGCCCCGCATTCGGGTCTGGTTGATTCAACTGGCTCCTGAGCCTTATCAGGATGAGATGGCGGAGTTGTACAGCCGGGTCCGCAACGTTTGGGTTGCCTACCTGCGTGGACAAATTGTTTTAATGGTCGTGGTTGGGGTCGTCTTTACAATTGCATGGGCTGTGATCGGCATCCCTGGCGCGCTGGTATTGGGCGTGATCGCAGGTTTGTTTACGCTTGTGCCGGATGTTGGACCGACCTTGGCGGCGGCCATTGCGATCGGCGTTGCCCTGCTTGAAGGTTCGACGTGGATACGTCTCTCTGATGACCCAACCATAAACAACCTCATTGTCGCTGGCATTACACTGGTCTTGTATTTCGTCCTGATCAACTTGAAGAATTTCTTTGTACGTCCCATCATTATGGGGCGCAGTCTGCACATGAATGAGGCGCTGATCTTTGTCGCTATTTTGACTGCCACTATTCTATGGGGCATTCTCGGCGCGCTGTTGATCGTGCCCGTCTTGGCTTCGGCGGCAGTTGTCATGGAATATTTGCGCCGTCGGGTGCTGGGTATTCCTCCATTCCCGGATAGCGGCGAGGAACAATTTAAGGCTCCGCCAGCAAAATTGAGAAAGCGTTCCTTGAAACTCCCTGTAAAGGAAAGAAGAAAAAACAACACATGAAAATTACGTACTCGATCATTGCTCCGATCTACAATGAGATTGATAATCTTTCCGAACTCTATCGGCGCGTCAAGGAAGTGATGGATAGCGCAGGTGAGCCGTGGGAGTTGATCCTCGTTGACGACGGCTCGACTGACGGCTCGACTGAAAAGATACGCGAATTGGCAGAACAGGACAAAACCGTCCGCCCGGTGATCTTTGCGCGGAATTTTGGTCACCAAGTGGCCATCACCGCCGGCTGGGATTACGCGCGCGGCGATGCGGTTGTCATCATCGATGCGGATTTGCAAGATCCCCCCGAAGTGATTCTTGAACTGGCCGCGAAATGGAAGGAAGGCTATGAGGTCGTCTATGCGGTGCGCGGTGAACGCGAAGGCGAATCCTGGTTCAAGCTTTGGACCGCTTCTGTTTTCTATCGCCTGATCTATCGCATTACCGATGTGAAGATCCCTGTGGATACAGGCGACTTTCGCCTGATGGATCGCAAAGTGGTGAATGTACTCAAACAGATGAAGGAACGTCATCGCTTCCCGCGCGGCATGTCAGCCTGGGTGGGATTCAAGCAAATTGGCGTAACGTACAAACGTGCTGCGCGCCTCGCTGGTGTGACGAAGTATCCCTTCCGCAAAATGTTCAAACTGGCGGTCAACGCCATCACGAGCTTTTCCTACTTTCCGCTGCAGGTTGCGACCTTCTTTGGATTCGTCTCAGCGGGTGCGGCTATTTTTGCCATCCCGGTTGTGGCGATTCTGCGTCTTGCAGGTTCGCACTTCTTTGAAGGACAGACCACGACACTGATCTCGGTGTTGTTCCTCGGCGGCGTGCAGTTGATCTCACTTGGTGTTCTGGGCGAATATATTGGCCGCCTCTACGACGAAGCCAAAGGCAGACCACTTTACATCGTTCGCGAAGCGCCAGAAGACTAGAGCTTTATAATCATTGGTTAATGGTCGTTGGCTCATTTGATGTCAGCGACCATTTTTCTTCTTTGTTGTTCAAATCACCAATATCCTGAACGTATTGAGAAAATATCATGCCACCAGAAACCGCTAAACTTATCGACCATGTCAATGCCCATCACGATGAATTTATGAAAGGGTTTTATAAGCTGTTGCGATTCCGTTCTGTCAGCACGGACCCGATCTATCAATCTGAACTGAATCAATGTGCCCAGTGGATCGCCCATGAAGCGAGTCAAGTCGGGTTGAAGAATGCAAGATTGATGCCAACTGGCGGGCACCCGATCGTGTATGCCGAATGGCTCGAAGCCGGACCAGATCAACCAACAGTTTTGTTTTACGCACATTACGACGTTCAGCCGCCAGATCCTCTTGAACTCTGGGAGCATGATCCCTTTGAACCTGTTCTGCGGGGTGGCAGGCTCTATGCCCGCGGTGTTGCAGACAATAAAGCAGGGGTATATGTCACGCTCAAGGCATTCGAAGCGTACTTTTCCATTGAAGGTAGATTGCCCATTAATGTAAAAGTCCTTTTTGAGGGTGAAGAGGAATCCGGTTCGCCGAATATTGAAAAATTCCTATTCGAGAACAAAGAATTATTGAAAGCGGATTACATGGTGATCAATGATGGTACCAATGCTCCCGGTCAGCCGATTGTGCCTGCGGGTGTACGTGGCATTATCAGCGGTGAAGTGAAGATTTGCGGACCACAACGTGATCTGCATTCCGGTTCATATGGCGGATGGGTTCAAAATCCTGCACATGTCCTTGGACAAATCATCGCCTCGTTCCATTATCCATCCGGACGTGTTGCCATTGATGGCTTTTACGTTTGTGTGGAACCTCTCACTTCTGATGAACAAAAACTTCTGCGCCTTGCCGTGGAGAATCAGTCCTTTATTGGCGAGTTGATGGAAGAAAGTGGTGTGACAGATCCTTGGGCAAAAGAAGTTGCCCCTCTCGGTGAACGAATGTGGGCATTGCCTTGTTTGGATATCAACGGTGTTACCGCCGGGTATCAGGGAATTGGCAGCAAGACCATCATCCCGGCCGAGGCGAGCTTCAAGTTTTCAGCACGTTTGGCACCGGGACAAGATCCAG
>JAHDWC010000035.1:17475-18802 GCA_023382575.1 Anaerolineales bacterium | reverse complement strand
TGTCATGCGATTTGAAAATAAGCATATCAAAATATCGATCTCATTCGAGACCCATGCCCGTGGGGTGAAAAGTATTCCAAAGGGTAGGGCGGCAGATGCCATCAACCGTGCATTTGCCGAATCCTGGGGAAAAGAGCCGTTGATTTATCCCGAAGGCGGCTCCGTGCCTTTGCTTGGGATTTTTGACCGCGACTTTAAGATGCCGATTCTTTCAATGGCATATGTCACGGGTGGGAGCGCACATTCACCGAACGAGTACATTCATGTGGACACCCTTCTTCATGGTGTACAGTGTGCTGTTTTATTTTTGTTTTATATGAAGAATTCATAACACTTCAACCTGGACCTACATGTTCAAATTTCTCTCCTTCCTCAAAGACCGCGCCTTTCTGCGCGAAATGCTTACCATTGCTTTGCCGATTTCCTTTCAGCAGCTCATCAACGCCTCACTTAACATGATCGACGTCATCATGGTGGGACAGTTGGGCGAAGCCTCCATTGCTGCACTGGGATTGTCGAATCAAGTTTTCTTCGTATTTATCCTGCTGCTGTTCGGTCTCACCAGCGGTATGGCGATCTTCACCGCACAGTTCTGGGGCAAACAGGAAGTCGGTCCCATCCGCCATGTGTTGGGGATGAGCATCTTCATCACCTCCATCATCGCGCTTATCTTTACGCTTGCCGCTACACTCATGCCGCGCACCGTCCTTGGCTTCTACACCAACGACGCCGAAGTCATCGAGATTGGTGCGAGCTACTTGAGCATCGTCGGGTTTTCCTATATTCCCGTAGCCCTCGCCACTTCCTATGTAGCCACGATGCGCAGCATCCATCTCGTCAAACTGACAGTGATCGCCACCATCGCCGCCTTAATCTTCAAGACGACGCTTGGCTATATGTTGATCTTTGGAATTGGCGGACTGCCCGAACTTGGTGTGCGAGGCGCAGCCATTGGCACCGCCTCCGGCTGGGCTTTGGAGTTGATCCTGATCCTTGTCCTTGTCTACACTCAGAAGACTCCGCTCGCCGCCAACCCGTTGACCTTTTTCACGTTTGACTTTTCATTTCTCACGCGGGTGCTCAAGACGACCCTGCCGGCGCTTGCCAACGAGATGTTTTGGTCATTCGGCATTACAACCTATAACGCCATTTATGCCCGCATCGGCACCGACTCGATTGCTGCCATCAATGTCAATGCAACTATCGAGGAGCTTGGCTTTGTGGTCTTTATGGGGCTTGGAAATGCCTGCGCCGTGATGGTGGGCAACCGCATTGGGGCGGGCAAAAAGGATGAAGCCTTTGAGACCGTGCGACGGGTGGTCATCCT
>JAHDWC010000035.1:0-17465 GCA_023382575.1 Anaerolineales bacterium | reverse complement strand
GGGTTGTTCGTTCTCTCGCTTCGGGATGTGGTGGTCGGTTTATATGACCTGTCTCCAAGCGGCGAATATAACGTCCGCATGTTGATGTTGATGATGGCTTGCGTGTTGTGGATTCGCATGTTTAACTTCTCTACGTTCATCGGTGCATTGCGTGCGGGCGGTGACACACGCTTTGCGCTTTTTATGGAAATTTTCTCCATCTGGGTGATCGGTGTTCCTGCTGCATATATTGGCGCATTCGTGTTGGAATTGCCCGTCTATTATGTGTATTTGATGGTCGCGCTTGAAGAGATCGTCAAAGCCTTTGTCAGCGGATGGCGTGTCTATTCAAGAAAATGGATCCACGATCTGGTGAATGTATAAAAAAACGGGACACGTGAAGTGTCCCGTTTTTCATTAAGGCAAGCCTTTGAAGCGGTTGGCTTTCCAATCCTCGATTCTTTTTGCACCTAATTTCGAAAGCATAAGCGTCATGCCAAAGCCGATCAGGACGTTGGTGATGAAGAAGAACAAAACTTCTTCCAAAGGGAGAATCCCGAAAAAGATCACACCTGTCGTTTGTTCTTTTGAGATCGACCAGGTTGTATCGGTCAACGCGATAATGTCGGTCAGCGAAAGATACAATCCGGGGAAAAAGATCACGGTGAAAACCAAGGCGCGGTAATGCCAGAGAATATCCGCGCCGAAGAGGATTTGTGGAAAGATGGCCGGTAACGCCCAGAAAAGAATAATGGAGAGGTAAGTCCACTCCTCCGAGCCGAAGAAGAATAAGAAAGTGAACACAGCCCAAACCACGAGCAAAACGCCAAAGGCGATGATCCGCCCGGTTTTGCTGGGTTTAAATTCCCCGGTCGGTTCAGGGATGCGCCGCGCAAGAAACCACCACCATAATCCAGCCAGGATGGTCTCAAGCACAAAGAACGTGTATTCTTCAATTGGCACATAGCCAAGGACAATTCCCGTCACCAGTTCCGGGTTGTAGTACCACACGCCTGTGGCGACGAGATAGTTATCCCACGGCGTGGTGTACGTCACAGCCAGAATGATGTGAACGAGAATCGCGATCCACACCGCGCGCCCGTTTTGGAATCCGTTCGTGAGGCGGCGATTTTTATGGTCCCACCAGGTGATGGCGAGGAAGATCAGGATGGGGATGACAAGAAAGCGTAAGAGAAATCCAAAGTAAGTCATGGTTGTTTTATGTTCCGTTGATCGAGTTCAATTTTCTTTTATTCACCTTCATCTTCACGCCCGGTCTGGGTTCGAGCGTGGCGCCCATATGAGCATGGATGGGATGACCTGTGAATTCAAACGAGAAATTCTTTAGCAGATAAGCGATGACCAGCCGCGCCTCCGCCTGACCGAAAGCGGCTCCAATACACGAGCGTGGACCGCCACCGAAAGGGACATACGCAAAGGGCGGAGTTTTTCGTCCATGGGCGAACCGTTCGGGACAAAAATCTTCAGCGTCCTTCCAAATGGACTCGTCACGATGGGTGAGATAGATTGAGTAAAACATGCGCTCACCGGCAGGGATAGTACCTTCATCAAAATGAAAGTCTTCTGCCACGCGACGATTGCCAATGTGAATCGGCGGATACAGTCGTAGCGTTTCCTTGATGACCTGATCGAGCAGGGGCGATTTTTCGAGCGTGTCCACTTCATTCACCAAACGCTGATGGACCTCCGGGTGTTGACCCAGCATCGCAAAGACCCACGCCAGTAAAGCCGTGGATGTGTCGTGCCCGGCGATCATCATCGTCAGCATTTGGTCGCGGATGAGTTGTTTGCTCAATCCGGCGTCGATCAGGTGTTGGAGTAAATCTGCTTTTGTCTCTACCCGCTTTTGTCGCTCTTCGATGATTGCGAACAAGTAATCATCCAATTCTTTCAATGGCTTGCGAAAACCGGGGCGCGGAATCTTGCGCCACAGAATCCATGCGCCGGGCGAGATGAATTCGATGGCTTTCAAGATGGGATTCCAGATCCGCGGAATGTCATTCCAAAAATCCTTGCTGAAAAGCGCATCCATGATGATGAGCAAAGCGATCTTGCGACCTTCCACCAGCATATCCACCACATCACCATCCCGCCATTGGGAGGTGACTCTCTCCGTATGAGAGAGGATCAATGGGGTGTATCCCGGCAGCGTCGAGGGATGAAGCGAAGGTTCCATCAATTTACGATAGTGGTCGTGTTCGCCTCCATCCACGATCAGCACGCCATGATTTAAGACATCTGTAACAGGATCGGTATTCCGCCAGAGGACTTTATCGCGTTCGGTGACAAGGACTTTGCGATTCGCCTCGGGACCAAAGACGATATATGGGTGAAAGAATGGCAGAGGGATTTGAAAGAAACGCCCAATGTGTTGTGCCATTACTTTCAACGGACCCAACGGAGATCGTTCCTGGAGGAGTGCCTTTAAGGCGGCTCGACCTGTTTCGGGAGAAAGTTGTTGGCTCATTGCGATTTCTCGAGAAATTCTGTCACAGCTTGCATGAATTCGTTCGGGCATTCTTCGTGCGGGACATGTCCGCATTGTGGCAGGACGGCTAACTCTGCTGCGGGGAGTTCTTCTGCCAAACGTAACGACTGCTCGGTGGGGACGATGCGATCGTCATCGCCAGTGATGACAAGGATCGGCAAATTGAAATCTTTCACTCGAGTTGCCAGCCCACTTTCCCGGCTGGAAATGGTTAACTCCCACAGGGCTTTATCCCAATTCTCCACCTGCAGCGGTTTTTGATATCCTTCAAACGTTTCTGGCGGGATTTTGTTTGGGTCATGCCAGGCAGTCTTGATGAACTCGACACCCTGAGTTTGTATTTGACGTGCGATCAGCGGACCTAGATGACGCATCTGCGGTGTGCCCAATAGTGGACGAACCCAGGCGGGTGCGCCTCCACCTGCGTAGACGGCTGGGTCAACCAGAATAAGGCTTTCGATTCGCTCCGGATATTTGAGGTAAGTCATCATTGCAATGCTTCCACCTGCCGAGTTGCCAACTAATGTCGCTTTTTCGACACCAAGCGCATCCATCAAACCGATGACAAGTTCCACTTGCGAGCCTTGGCTGTATGGACTTTCGCCCTCCCATTCCAGCGGACGTTCGGTCAGCCCAAATGCGGGGCGGTCGTATGCAATGACCGTGCCCAACTCTGCGAGCGGAGTGGTCACTTCATGCCACGAGAACAGACTCGCACCAAAACCATGCAACAAAATAAAAACAGATTCACCTGATCCGTAGGTTTTGTAATGGACATTTACTCCATTGACTTCGACAAACTGGCTGTCTTCATCCGCCAAACGTTCGGCAGGCACGGTATCTTCCAACGGCGGTACAGGGATAAGAAATGGAACAATCAATGCAAGCAACACCAGAACTGTAAAAACAATTCCCAACCCTCGTAAGCCTTTTTTCATCATCGAACTTTTTCCTTAGAAATGTTATACGCCGCCAATGTTCGTTCTTTCACCACATCCCGATCGATAATAGGTTCAGCGGGATAGCCCGCAATCTTCAGGTCGAATTCCCATGGTGCGTGAATTTGCTTTGCATTCAGTCCGCGTAATTCCGGCACCCATCTGCGGATGTACTCTCCGTTCGGATCGAACTTTGCGCTTTGTAGTACCGGGTTGAAAATACGAAAGTATGGCGCCGCATCCGTGCCCGTGCCAGCCGTCCACTGCCAGCCGCCATTGTTGGGAGCGATATCACCATCGAGCAGGTTTTCCATAAACCAGCTTTCGCCCCAGCGCCAGTCAATGAGCAGATCTTTGACGAGAAATGAGGCGACGATCATGCGGGCGCGATTGTGCATCCAGCCAGTCTCTTTGAGCTGGCGCATGGCCGCATCCACCACAGGGACGCCGGTTTCGCCCCTCTTCCACGCTTCAAACTCTGACAGCTTATTCCGCCACGGAATGTTCGCCAGAGAACGGTTGAATGCCATCTGTGTGACGTGTGGAAACTGATACAAAATTTGAATGTAAAACTCACGCCAGATCAGTTCGTTCAGCCAAGTCTCTGCGCCTTTGGAATTAGGGTAGAGAGTTTGCGCTTCCAGCGCGGCGTGGACAGTTTGACGTAGTCCAACCATCCCAAAGCGGATGTACGGCGAAAGTGCAGACGTTCCAGCCAGATCCATACGGTTGCGGTCATCTGTGTAAGCGTGGATGCGCTTCTGTGTGAATTCCTCCAGCCGAATGAGTGCCTCTTGTTCTCCCGCCGGGAAAATAGGCTGGGTCTTGAACTCAGGCAATGGCTCCGAGCGAATTCCCTTGGGTGAGTCAATTTTTTCTGGCACGAGATGTAGTTTGAGTTTGGGAAGTTGTGCCTTCCAGGTTTTTGAATAAGGTGTGTATACCGTGTACGGTCTGCCGTCCTGTTTGTGAATGGATTTGGGATGATGAACCGTTTGCCCGTGAACCAAAGTCAGCGGCAGGAGTTTTTGGATCAGCGCATCCCGTTTACGGGCATAAGGAGTGAAATCCTCTTCGGCGTAGATGGCTTCGGCTTTGGCTTCATGGAACAACTGGCGCAATACGTCTGCTGGGTTGCCTGTGCGGATGACGAGATACGAGCCACGTTTTTTCAATTCTCTTTCCAGCGCGGATAAGCCTTCGTAAAGGAAGTCCTTTCGGCGGGGGGATGAGTCGCCGAAGGTTGGGTCGAGGATAAAGACTGGCAGGGTAGAGCCAGCTTTCAGCGCGGAATGAAGCGCGGCATTGTCGTTCAGTCGCAAGTCGCGGCGAATCCACCAGAGGTTGATCATGACACATCGGGGCGTTGAATTTACTCGATCTTTTCCGGCGCGATGGGCTGCGGAACTTGCTCGGGAAACATCTGATGCATGAGCATAATGAGTTGATATGCCGTGTCGGTTTCGAAGGTGTAGAAGCCTTCGTACATGCGCGGCTCGCCGGGGAGACGGTTCTCAGGAGTGATCTCTTCAGCAAGCAGAGCGGCGCTGATGCCGGGTCCATACGCGATGACAAACCAGTAGTGTTCGAGGGGGGTATTGGTGGTATCGATGGCGACCATGCGCGGGAGGGGCGGCAGGGGGGCATCGTCTGCGCCGTAGACCCACAGACCTTTGGCGTTGTTGGCGATCTTGGTGTAGCGTTCCTGTTGATTGGCAAAACGCGAATAATATTGGAAGGACACGTGCAGGTCAGTCAGGGCGGGGTTGTTCGTGACAACGTCTTCGATGATGTGGCTGATGGTGGTCATGCCGTCTACGGTGAAGATGTAGCGGAAGTTGAGGCTCTTGAGCCCTTCGCCGGTCAGGTTTTTGAGGAAGGCTTCGGTGCGCGGCGGGAAGATGGGGAGCAGGCGGTTGAAGAAACTGCCCAGGATGTCTCGGTTATGATTCATGGGTGGATCATTCCTTTCAGGGGTTGGGTCTGGTTATTTTTTTGGAAACCACGGAAAGAATGCATTTGTGCGGGCAGTGTAGTCTTCGTAGCCGGGTTTGGTTTGAGTCAACGTGCGTTCGAGCATTGCGACGCCCGAGACTTTTAGCAATAGATAGGTCATCAGCAGGGGACTGAATACTGTCCACCACGCGCCAGCGGAGAAGGCGAAGAGCCAGAAGCCCCACCACTGTGCTGCGTCGCCGAAGTAATTGGGATGGCGACTCACACTCCACAAACCAGTCGTCAGCAGTTTGCCTTTGTTGGCAGGGTTCTTTTTGAAGCGCGCCAGTTGCCAATCGCCGCCAGCTTCAAAGACGAAGCCGACGAGCCACAATCCCAACCCTGCATATTCACAGGAGCAGCTTGTTTGAGATGGGTCAGCAGCTTGGACGGCGAGCAGTGGAGCCGCTACGATCCACAGGATGATGCCTTGTAGGAGGAAGACCTTGAAGAAGCTGCGCCACCACCACGCGGATCCGGCATCTGCGCGCCAGGCGGCATAGCGGAAGTCTTCGGGCTGGCCGTGATTGCGGGAGAAAATGTGGGCAGAGAGACGCAATCCCCAAGCAGTGACGAGGAGCCCGAGCAGAAGGATGCGAGGCGTGAGGTCGATGGAGCCGAGCCAAGCCATGAGCCAGTAGGTGATGACGAACCCCGTTCCCCAAAAAATATCTACAATGCTGGAGTTCTTGATCGCCAGACTGTACAGCCAGAGCAAAATCATCAGGACGAGAATAATGAGACCGGCATACAGCCAGAGCGAAAGAAATGTCATTTTTTATCCTTAACTACTATTTTGCGCGTAGGCACGAAGCCACGCCTTGATTGGGTCACCTTGACCGTTGATGTGAGCGTCTACGGCTTGAGAATATAGCTCCATAAAATTGACCAACTCCTGATTCGAGCGGTTGTACGATTGCAGCAGGAGCTTCAACCAATCCATCTCTTCAGAGAGATGTTCCATATCACCGAATTGCAAGGCCGCGGAGATATTGTCACCGAGGTATTGGATACTGTGGCTGAGTTCTTCCGGTCCGATGGACAGGGGCGGCAGGTTCATTTTGAGCGTGCTCTCGATGTGAGCGCGCTTCGAGTTGAACCCGATCATGGCAGACAGATATTCCTGTGAAGCTCCCTTGGCGACTTTTGCCTTGGGTTTGTTCTTCAGCAAGGTTTCCACTTCTTGCACTGCACCTTCCAGGGCATTGCCGAGGTGTTGGCCGGGGATATGGTCCACGATCCCTTTGCGGATGTTGAAGATGCGTCCGCCAAAGGCAAGGGGGATTTTTTGATTATCGAGCGAGAGCGCCACATGTTGGAGATGCGCCGCACTGCTTAACGTTTGAGCGACGAGCACGACCAAGTTAGCTTTGACCTTCAAGGCAGTTTCAGCGAAGCGCTCGCCGGGCACGTTCGCGCCAAGATAAATGACATTCAATCCGCGGCGGCGCAGGAGCAACGCGAGAAGCAATGGCGTGAAGGTGTGCCATTCAGTTGGCGGGCAGCCGACGAGGATGGTCTGAGGACGGGTCGGAGCAGGCGAGGCGCTCAATAGCGCATCCAGCCGGCGCATGGCCAGACCTGAGGCAAAATGTTCCTGTTGAACGCTGGCTTGATTTTGATACCAGCGCGTGCCAACTTCAGACATGCCTTTTTGCAAGACTTCCACACAGACAGATTCAACCGGAAACATGGAGAAGGCTTTGTTCAAGGCTTGTTCTGCTTGCGTCTCGCTGAAATTCAGGCAGGCGGCGATCCACTCTGCGCGGATGGCATCAAGCGTAGTATCAGCCGGGATGGTTGGGGCAGAAGTTGTCAGCACGGCTAGGCTTGCTGGGGCCAAACCCGCCAACGGGTCGGAGCCAGAGGCGATCTGTTCGTTCCACAGATCGACAGCGCGTGAAATGGAGAGTCCCTCTGCCTGACGGGCGATTAACCACTTGATGGTTTCGATGTCGTATTGTGAATACAAGCGGTGACCGCCCGGCGTGCGTTGCGGGGCAGGCAAGCCATAGCGACGCTCCCAGGCGCGCAGAGTATCGGCTGCGAGACCGGTTTCACGCAGAACGGCTTTAAGGTTAAAGGCAGGGGATTTACTGAGCATGATTCTTCCTTGTTAGGCTGGGTTTAAGGTGGCTTTGGTCACCTTTTGCACAGTAATTGTACCTTTTTCTTTGAGGATTCGCTCAGTTGTCAGGCGGGCAGAAAGCAGGACGATAGGAAGTCCTGTGCCGGGGTGCGTGGATGCGCCGGCAAAGTACATATTCTTGTATTGGGCGTGACGATTTTGCGGGCGCAGATAGCCAACCTGCCAGAAGTTGTGACTCAGCCCGAACGCGGCTCCCTTTTCGAGATTGAAGCGCTCCTTCCAGACTTTGGGCTGGTACACAATCTCGAACTTGATATGCTCTTTGAGGTCGGTGACGCCCATCTCCTTGGCGAGGCGGGTGAAGACGGTTTCGCGCGCGCGGTTCACTAACGCATCCCAATCTTGTTTGGAGCGGGCATCGAGATGCCCAACCGGGACGAGCACGTAAAGCGTTTCCTGTCCTTTTGGTGCGGCGGCGGGATCCGTCCGTGCGGGCGCATGGACATAGAACGACGGCACTTCGGGCAGGGTGTGGTCTTCGAATATCTGATCGAACGAAGCCTTGTAATCGCCACCGAGGAAGACGTTGTGATGCGCGATCTGCGGATATTGCTTGTCTACGCCCCAATAGAACATGATGGTGGAGCAGGTGTAGAGTTTTTCGTCGAGTTTTTTGGCTTCTTTGGCATCCGGTAAAAGTTCTTTGTAGATGTAGGGCAAGTCCGCATTGCCGACGAAAATGTCGGCGGCATATGTCTTGCCGTCAGCGGTGATGACACTCTCAACCTGCGTCTTGCCGACATTGATCTTCTTGACGGGGGAGTTGTAAATAAACTTCACACCGAGTTTTTCAGCCACTTTCGTGAGTGCCTGAATGCCCGCATACATTCCGCCCATGGGATACCAAACACCTTCGGCCAACTCGGTGTATTGCAAGAGGGAGTAGGTGGCAGGTGCGTCGTATGGGCTGAGTCCCAGATACATATTTTGGAACGTGAAAGCAGCCTTCAAGCGCTCATCTTTGAAGAAGCGGCTGGTGTTGGTGTAGTGCTTCTGTAACGCCTTGAGGTTGAAGATCAGCGGCAGGTTCTTGAGGCTGAAATATTCAAAGATGTTGTAGAAGTTGCGCCCGACGAATTTTTCAAGCGAAATTTTGTAATGTTTGGCGCCTTCGGCAATATAACCGAGGAAACCCGTGAAGGCGGTTTTGTCCACGGCTTCGAGCTGACGCTGCATATCGCCGATGTCTGAGGTGAGTTGCAGTTGCAAGCCATCTTCAAAGTGGACTTTATACGTCGGGTCGATGCGTTTCAATTCGAGGTGGTCGCTCATCTTTTCGCCGAGAGAGGCAAAGGTTTCCTCCCAAACTTCGGGCATCAGGAAAAGCGTCGGTCCGATATCGAAGCGATGACCATCCTGAATAATTTGGTTGCAGCGCCCGCCGGGGGTGGCTTCCTTTTCCAGTACGGTTACGTCGTATCCATTTTTTGCGAGGCGGGCGGCGGTGGCAATTCCGCCGATTCCGGCGCCGATCACAAGAGCAGTAGGTTTCATGAGACTTTCTCCTTTTCGGTCAATGCTTGTATTGTACTCGTTGTCTATAATTTGTCAAGGTTTTAAAATTATGTATACAAAACCTTGACAAAACTGACAAATTCAGTAAAATACGAACATTCATACAAACAAAGGAGAGAGATGATGCAAGCTCACGCAAATTGGGAAAACCAACTACTATCTCTGGCGGGACATATCCCGCATCCCTCTACGCGCCCGTTTTTCTCATATTGGGCAGGTGACGCCGCGCTTCGCAACGCCTACAAACAGGCTGAAGTTATCACGGCTGCTCACAGCAAGTCCTTTTACTTCGCGTCGGGACTCCTGCCCGAGGAAAAACGATCCGCCGTCCGCGCCTTGTACGCCTTCTGCCGCACTGTCGATGACATTGTGGATGAGGTTGAATTGAAAAAGGATCGGGATTTTGAACTGGACTACTGGCGCAATATCGTTCAGTCCGCCTCTGCCCCAACCGATGACTTGGTTGCCACAGCCTGGGCAGATACCCTCGCCCGATATCATATTCCCCGCCATTACGCCTTGCAATTGATCGATGGTGTTGCCCGCGATCTGTCTCAGTCCCGTTACCAGACTTTCGATGATCTTGCCACATATTGTTATGGTGTCGCTTCGACTGTTGGCTTGATGAGCATGTACATCGTCGGCTTCAAGAACAATGATGCAGTGCCCTACGCCATCAAGCTCGGTGTCGCTCTGCAAATGACCAACATCCTGCGCGATGTGGGGGAGGATTACCGCAACGGACGCCTCTACCTTCCGCGTGAAGAATTGCTCACCTACGGCATCCGTGAAGAGGATATAGCCGCCGGGCATGTGACCGAGAACTGGCGTCAGTTCATGAAATTTCAGATCGAGCGCACCCGTAATCTGTATGAAGAATCCTGGGCAGGCGTCAAACTGCTCGAGCGCGAAGGTCAACTGGCGATTGGTGCGGCTTCTGTCTTCTATGCTGGCATCCTTGAAGACATTGAAAAGTACGACTATGACGTCTTTTCGCGTCGTGCCTCGCTGGGAACGTTCGGCAAACTTCGCAAGATTCCCGCCTTGTGGTGGCGAGTCAAATCCCTTTAATTCGCAATCCTTCCTCTCCTTTGTGTGTGCAAGGGCGTGACCAGACAGGTCATGCCCTTGCTGTCTTAATACTTTGCAGATTTGAATGGCACTGCAAGCCTGCCCACCCTTGTCTTTTGATATACTTGCCGCGTGAGAAACCTCGCAATTATTCTTTTTCTGTTGCTTAGCGGTTGTACAAACATTACTGACACAAACACGGAGAATGAAATGAGCGTTCGATATCTGGCGCTGGGAGATTCCTACACCATTGGCGAGAGCGTGCAAGAGGCTGAGCGGTTTCCTAACCAACTCGCAAGCTTGCTCTCGGCTGAAGGTGTATCTACCGAAGTCACCATCATTGCCCGCACCGGCTGGACGACGGACGAACTCTGGGAGGGAATCCAAGCCCGCACTGTCGAACTGCCTTATGATCTGGTTTCTTTATTGATCGGGGTCAACAACCAATATCGCGGATATGACATCAACCAATACCGCGAAGAATTCATTTTCCTTCTTAACAAAGCCATCGAATATGCGGGTGGAGATGCGCAGCGCGTCATCGTGTTTTCCATTCCCGATTGGGGAGTCACCCCCTTCGCCGCAGGCAGGGATGCGAGCATGATCGCGGCGGAAATCGACGCATTCAATCAAGTCAATTTGGAAGAATCTCAAAAAGCAGGCGTGCATTATGTCGATGTCACGCCTGTTTCGCGTCAAGCCGTGGACGATAAAACGTTGATCGCTTCAGACGGCTTGCACCCCTCTGCAAGTATGTATGCACAATGGGCGGAACTTGCCTTTCCCATTGCGCTTGAAATATTGAAATAACATCAAATCGGAGAATCAATGCCAACAATCAAAGCCATCAATCATGTTGCTGTCGTCGTTGACGATATGGAAAAATCTCTCTCGTTCTGGCGCGATGCGCTCGGAATCGAATTGCACGAACTGCGCGATGTGCCCGCGGAAAAATCGCAGGTGGCGTTCCTTCCGCTCGCCGGCGCCGAAGTGGAACTGGTCATGCCCACCACGGATGATTCTGGCATCGCCAAATATCTTGCCAAGCGCGGACCTGGAATGCATCACCTCTGCCTCGAAGTGGACGATATTGAAGGCATGATGAAGGAACTAAAAGCCAAGGATATCCGTCTCATCAATGAGGAGCCGCGCACCGCTGCCGATGGAAAGAAATATGCCTTTGTTCATCCCGAATCGACGGGTGGGGTGCTGGTTGAGCTCTACCAACTCTAATGGATGAGAATTTCGAAGCGATCCTGACGAATGATTGCGGTCTGGTCAAAGACCGTCATATCGTCGTCGGGGTCTCCGGTGGACCCGACAGCCTGTGTCTGATGGAACTCCTGCGTCAGGCGGGGTATCCCATCGTCGTAGCCTACTTCGACCATCATCTGCGTCCCGATTCCAGTGTGGATGCGCGTCTGGTGGAGAAGGTCGCCACGCGCCTGATGTTGGTCCATACACTGGGCGGCGCGGATGTGCGCGGTTATGCCGAAAAGCACAAAATGTCCATCGAGGAGGCGGCGCGTGCTTTGCGTTATCGCTTCTTATTTGACCTTGCCCGCAAGTATAAGGCGCAGGCTGTGGCGGTCGGTCACACCGCCGATGACCAAGTGGAAACAGTACTAATGCATTTCATCCGCGGAAGTGGCATCGCCGGTTTGAAGGGCATGTCATATCGCTCGATCATCAAAGCTTTCGACCCAAAGATTCCCATCGTACGTCCATTGTTGCATCTCTGGCGTGAAGAGACCGTTGTCTTCTGCGCCGTCAATGGATTGCGTCCACATTATGATTCCACCAACGACTCGTTGAATTTTCAGCGGAATCGCATCCGCCATTTGCTGATCCCCACGCTCGAAACCTACAACCCGAAATTCCGCGAGGCACTTTTGCGCATGTCGCAATCCTTGAAAAGCGATTACACCTTTGTGATGGAATCGCTTGAAAATGCCTGGCAGGAAACCGTCATCTCAGTGGAGAATGACATCGTCACTTTTGACCATGCGCGACTCTCCGCCTGTCCGCTGGGGTTACAGCGGAATCTGATCCGTCATGCCATGCAGACGCTTCACCCCGGTGTGGAAGTGACCTTCAACGTCCTTGAGCGGGCGACTCATCTGGTAGCTTCAGCGACGCCCGCCGTGCGCGTGGACCTTAAGTCTGGTCTACAATTATTCCGCGAAGAGAAGCTGCTTTACATTTGCACGTCCAACGCAGAATTGCCTTTTGACTTGTGGCCTCAGATGCCGAGCAATGAGTCACTTTCCTTATCCATGCCAGGACAAGTCACATTGGCTGGCGGGTGGAAAGTGGTCTGCGAACGTTGGCGTCTCCCCGCCTTGGCGATGGAACAGGCTGAACGAAACGAAGACCCGTTCCAGGTCTGGTTGGATGCGGGAGAACTTCCCGATGAGTTTGAGTTGCGGGTGCGGCATCAGGGCGACCACTTCGAGCCGCTTGGGATGGATGGTCATTCGCAAAAGCTTTCCGATTTCTTCGTGAATGAAAAAGTGCCGCAACGCGCGCGTGACCGCTGGCCGTTGTTATGCGCCGGCGATGAGATTATCTGGATTCCGGGTTATCGCCCCGCGCATCGACACCGTTTGAAGGAAGAGACGCATAGTGTGATCTATTTTTCGGTTGTGCGCCCTGCGGATAATTTGCCATCTGAAAATGTAGTGTAAAAACATCCCCGTCCTACGACGGGGATGTTTTTTATTTGATTTCGCCGTTGAGTTGCTTCAACTTGATGAACAATTCGCGCCATTGAATCTTGGAGACGCCGAGTTTCTGACGGATCTTATCCGGCTCGATGCCGGCTTGATAATCGCGCAGGGCGCAAGTCCAGCGACACATATCGAACGAGAGATGCTTGCTGAGTCCGGCTTCTTCGCCGATGTCTTCGAGCAAATATTCCAGTCGGCGCGGTGACCATGGAAAGACCTGATCGACAGGTTTGTATTGCGAGATATATTCCTCATACGCGGTGACCCAATCATCGTCAAGCTCGATCTTGCGTTCCTTGTAGCGATTTGCCGGGCTGGCATAGCGGACGAATAAATATGGTCCATTCTTGCCATTCAGGTCAATGTGATTGATATGAATGCCGAGACACTCACTCTTTTTGATACCCGTTGTCAGCAAGAGATAGACAAGGGCATATGGACGCGCATCCGGCTTCTTCTCGCGGCGATGACGATCCGCTGCCAGCAGCACCGCCTCGAACTCATCCTGAGAGAGGACCTGCGGAAGAGGGCTGATCGCAGAACGCTGCATGACCTTCTCCGCCGGGTCGATGGTCAGCACGCCATATTGATGCAGCCAACGGAAGAACGACTTGACCGAAGTAATACGCCGTGACAAGGTCTTGGGACTGCACGGGATTCCACGCCCCTTTTCCATCCAATCGAAGAAGCGATTGAGATCATCTGTGGTGATGTTACCAACGGATTGGTCAGGTGCGATGAACGAATTAAGCAGACGCACATCCGAAAGAAAGGCTTTGACCGTGTTTTGAGAACGTCCCTGATCGAGCAGGAACATCTCCCAGCCGTTGATAGCGGCGGGTAACAGCGATTTCGCGCTGATGTGTGCGGGAGCAGAATTTTTTGTCATAAGAGTACCCTTGCGTGTAGTTTTTGTCTTTCGTATAGTTTAGCGAATTTGGTGGGCGTTGTCAACTGGCGATTTGACGGGCAATAAAACTGCAAGCAGGAAAAACGAAAAATTCTGTTAACATTAATGCATGTCTCGCGTGATCATCCTTGGCTCGTCGAATGCCATTCCCACCAAAGACAACGAAAATACACACATGGTGGTGGTAGGGAAGGAGCGCATGTTGTTGATCGACTCGGTCAGCAATCCCATTTTGCGGCTCGAGCAGGCAGGGTTGGACTTCAACGACCTGACTGATCTGATCGTCACGCATTTTCATCCGGATCATGCTTCAGGCGTTCCATTACTGCTTATGGACATGTGGCTGATGGGCAGGCAAAAACCGCTTAACATCTACGGCTTGCATTACACATTGGATCGGGTGGAAGGCTTGATGGGCTTTTACAACTGGTCGGAATGGCCTAACTTTTTCCCGGTCGTTTTTTATCGACTGCCTTCTCGCGAGATGACGCCCGTGCTGAACTGTTCCGATTTTGTCGTCCACGCCTCGCCCGTACATCACATGATCCCCAATATTGGATTACGCATCGAATTCCCGGATAGCCAGAAGATGTTGGCATACTCCTGTGACACCGAACCTTGTGACGAAGTCGTCCGCCTCGGCGCCGGTGCGGATGTTCTCATCCACGAAGCGACAGGGGAACTCCCCGGTCACTCTTCTGCCGCGCAAGCCGGGACAGTTGCCACCAAAGCAGAAGTTGGTCAGCTTCTCCTCATCCATTATCCAACCGGCAGATTTGCCAACGGTGACCCCGTCAACGAGGCGCGGACAACCTTCTCCGGCGATATCCAACTTGCCAAAGACTTCATGACTCTCGAATTTTGATAAAGAAAATCCCCTTGATTTTAGTCAAGGGGATTTTGGACTTACCAACCAGAAATGAACGGCTCCCATTCAAGATTATCTGAGAGATGCTTGCCGAAGATATAGGCGGCATCTGCAGGCGGCTCCTTGGGAATGTGCATCAGATGCATGTGCGCTTCCTCCGCTTTGCGACCACCCTTGCGATGATTACAAGAGGAACAAGCCGTCACCAGATTCGTCCAGATGTGCTGTCCGCCCATATGGCGCGGAATGACATGGTCAATGGTCAGGCTGACCTCGCGCTTGCCGCAATACTGGCAGGTATAATTATCGCGGCGAAAGATCTCCCGGCGCGTTAATTTGACGCGCGGACGCGGTCGATGGACTTGCGACTCAAGCCGAATGACGGAAGGACGCGGAAGCAGCTGTGAAATTGTTTTAATATGTCCGCGCCCGTTTGCGATCATCCCTGCTTTGCCCGCAAGGATCAAACCAATTGCCCGACGTGTCGTACACACATGGATCGGCTCAAAATTTGCATTGAGCACCAAAACGGGTTCGTTCATGGCTTCTCGATAATCTGCGTGATTATACATCCAGTTCATGAAACCGTGAAAATCCTCAACGGATTTTCAACAAAGGAGCAACTTAAATGAAAGTCATGATCTCAGGTGGTTCGGGCTTTTTAGGCACAGCACTTGCCCGCTCCTTCCTTTCAGAAGGTCATCAGGTTTTTGTTCTTACGCGCGGCGCTCGCACCCCCGAAGGTACGCAAGCCGTTCAATGGGATGCAAAAACCACCAACGGCTGGGGACATCTCGTCAACGAAATGGATGGGATCATCCACCTTGCTGGAAAATCGCTCTCCTCCTGGCCGTGGACCCAAGCGACGAAGCAAGCCTTTCAAGACTCTCGCATCCTCCCCGGACTGGCGCTGACTCAAGCCATTCGGGAAGCATCCCATCGCCCGAAGGTTTTTGTGCAGGCATCCGGCATCAACTATTACGGTCTGAGCGGCAGTCTCGCCGACGAATCCACCCCACCCGCTGACGATTTTCTCGCGCAATTGGCTGTCCGATGGGAAGCAGCAACGCAGCCCATCGAAGACTTGGGCGTGCGAAGAGTCATCGTCCGCTCGGCGGTGGTGCTGGGAAAGCGTGGCGGTTTGCTCGGCTTGATGGCGCTTCCAATCCGTCTGTTTGCAGGCGGTCCGCTGGGCTCAGGGAAACAAGCCATGCCATGGATCCACCTCGCCGACTGGGTGGGAGCCGTCCGCCACCTTATCGCGGATGAAAGTGCCCGCGGCGCGTATAACCTGATCGCACCTACGCCAACGTCGAATGCGGAGTTCAATAAAACGCTGGCGGGAGTCTTGCGTCGCCCATATTGGTTTCCAACGCCTGCGTTTTTATTAAGGAACGTTTTGGGTGAAATGAGCGTCTTGATCCTCGATGGGCGTTTTTCTCAGCCCAAACGGTTGCTAGACTCTGGGTACACGTTCCAGTTTTCGGGTCCGCGTGAAGCGCTGACCGATTTGCTTGGCTAAATCCAAAGGAGTACATAAATCCATGAAAAAATTTATCGTTTTGCTGTTGGTTCTTCTCACCGCTTGTGCGCCTGCCCAGGGGCCTGCGGTGGTGCTGCCCGAATTTTTGCCGACGGCAACGGCTTATATTGACCCGTCCTATCCAACGGCTGAAGTGGCGTTGGCTGTGCCGAATCAAACAGCGAGTGGAATCGATGTGCGCATGGAGCGCGCGTGGATGGAGGGCAAGAACGTCAACGCTGATGTTTGCTTCACCCTGCCGGATGCATCCGATTGGTCGATTTGGTCTGCCAGCCTGACGTATGCCGGGACGGTCTTGCAGGAATATGGCACAACGCTGGTCAGTTTGCAGGATGCGGTTGATGGGCAAGCGGGTTTGCGCTGTGACACATTGACCTTTGTTGTCGCGCCTGATGCGGATCTGACGAATGCTGTCATCGAAATTGGTGCCATCGCTGCGCCGCCTCAACAGGATGAATATTGCTCGGTCTATATGCCGAAGATCCAACAGGCAATGGTTGAACGCGGCGTTGGCATTGTGCTGGATTGTGTCGATGTGAACGGCGTCTTGACGATGCAGATCGTCAGTCGTCCGCCTGAAATGAGTCAGGAGCAGGCGGAACTGCTCGTATACAGTGACGAGTTTTACACCGTCAAGGGTCCGTGGAGTTTCCCATTTAATTTGTCCCAATAGGGTTCTTGTTGTATAATCGCCGCATGTTTGGCAAAGCCCTACCCCGTTCTTACTATTACTACCGCACCCTCCCATAAGTCTTGCGATGGTGTGATTTGAACGCGCCCCTCATCATCGCGGGCGCGTTTTTGTTTGCAAAAACGGGACATGGCCAATAAAGAGAATTTTCCACGAGTGGGCGTGCTCGTGAACTTCAGGAGGCATGAATGAATATCGAGGAACAAGTTGAATTATTGATGCAAGGCACAGATTATGGCGATGAAGAATTACAGAAAGCCATGGCTGTTGAATTGCGTGAGCGGTTATCGCTCGCGCAAAAAGAGAATCGGCCGTTACGGGTGTACTGCGGCTACGACCCCACATCCACTGATTTGCATTTGGGTCATACCATCTCCATGCGCAAACTGCGTCAGTTTCAGGATCTGGGACATGAAGTGACCTTCCTCATCGGAAGCTACACGGCCTTGGTGGGTGATCCTTCGGATAAGAATAAGGCGCGTCCGGTTTTGACCGAGGAGCAGGTTAACGAAAACGCCAAGACTTACGCCGAACAAGCCTTCCGCGTATTGGATCGCGAGAAGACCAA
>JAHDWC010000034.1:5879-27498 GCA_023382575.1 Anaerolineales bacterium | reverse complement strand
AACAAGATGGCGTCGCTGAAAGATTACACCACCATCTGTAATTCGGCTCCGAGCGAATTTCTCGCGGAAGTGGCTTTGCGTAACCGCCAAAGCTTGATCGACCGCAATCTTGGCATTATCAAACATAATCTGTCAGTTGTGGACGATCTCTTTGCGCGTCATCCCTCGCTGGTCACGTGGACTCGTCCCAAAGCTGGCTCGATGGGCTTTCCGAAACTTCTGCAAGGCAATGTCGAAGCCTTTTGCGATGATTTGGTTAAAAAGGCAGGCGTGCTTCTACTGCCCGGCTCCGTCTATGATGACAGCCATAACCATTTCCGCCTGGGGCTGGGGCGGAGAAACCTTCCGCAAGCAGTGGGGCGATTGGATGGGTATCTTTCTCAAAATGAATAATATTTCTCTTATAGTGGGTTGATACAATCTCCCTTATGGCTTCGTACCTAAAACTCACACGCCCTCTCCACCTTCTTCTTGCCGCATTGACCTATCTTCTCGGCGCGAGCATCCCTGCCTACTTGGGAAAACCATTTCAACTTCTACCGTTTCTTCTCGGGTTTGCGGGCATCCTGCTTGCACAGATCGGCATGGCATTTTTACGTGAGGTCTTTCGCCCGCACAACGAACCGCTCATTGCAGGCGAGACTCCCAAACAAAAAGAGACTCTCCGTAACAACCTGCTTTACATTTCCATCGGCATGTTCGCAACTACAGCCGTCATTGCTTTTATTGTTCATCTCAACTTTATGTTGACCCTTCCCACATTCTACTTTTTACTCGCTTCGCTCATTCTCGTCCTCGCTTATTCCATTCCGCCTTTCCATCTCGTCAATCGCGGATTCGGCGAACTGATCCTTGCACTTCACATTGCCTACGTCATCCCATCGATTGCATTTCTTTTCCAAGCCGGAGACAATTCCCGCCTGCTGACGTTTCTCCTCGTCCCATTGACGGTACTTGCGTTGGCATATTTTCTTATTGTCAATTTCATCACCTTTCCCGAAGACCAAAAATATGAACGCGGCACACTTCTCCGCCGCCTGACGTGGGAACGCGCAGTTCCGCTGCATCACAGCCTGATTGCCTTTGCCTATCTCATGTTCGCGATGATTCCACTTTTTGGTTTTTCCTTCAACCTTGTCGCGCCTGCCTTTCTTACTTTGCCGTTCGCCATTTTTCAGATCTTTCAACTTCGCGCCATCGCGAATGGCGCTCCGCCCAACTGGCGCTTGCTCAC
The DNA here is from genome assembly GCA_023382575.1 of Anaerolineales bacterium. Classification (GTDB taxonomy): domain Bacteria; phylum Chloroflexota; class Anaerolineae; order Anaerolineales; family Villigracilaceae; genus Villigracilis. The sequence continues at coordinate 26,264 of JAHDWC010000034.1, read as the reverse complement.
CTCCACGGCGCTGGCCGTCTTCGGACTGACAACCTATTTTCTGACTCTGACATTTTGGCTGAGATGACATGCCCGAATTTTTGACTCTCCTCCCACCCGATCAGGCGCGCGAAAAATTACTTTCGCATCTTTCCAAGGCGAAAGTTGATTCTGAATCTATAGCTGTCGATGCCGCTGTGGGCAGAGTGACCGCCGATGATGTCCTCGCGCCTCATCCATTGCCCGAATTCCCCCGCACCACCGTAGACGGATACGCCGTCCGTGCACGCGATACCTTTGGCGCTACAGACTCTCTGCCAACCTATCTCAATCTCATTGGCGAAGTTCCCATGGGGGACGAGCCGTCGTTTGAGATTGAGGCGGGACAATGCGCTTTGATCCATACGGGTGGTATGCTCCCTCATGGCGCGGATGCGGTTGTGATGTTGGAATATACCCAACAGATCGTAGGGGTGGGGTCATCCCGCCCTGAAATTGAGATCTTCAAATCTGTAGCGGATGGTGAGAATGTCATTCGCATTGGCGAGGATGTAGCCAAAGACCAACGGGTCATTTCAAAAGGGACTGTTCTTCGTCCAGCTGAGGTTGGCGGGTTGATGGCACTTGGGATTATGTCCCTGCGCGTAGCCACGAAGCCGAAAATTGGGTTGATCTCAACAGGCGACGAAGTCATCGAACCTAGTCAGCGCCCACGGCCGGGACAAGTGCGTGACATCAACTCGTATACGTTGGCGGCGCTCGTCGAAAAAAGCGGCGGCATAGCTATCCGCTATGGGATTTTTGGTGACAGCTTCGAGGTCCTGAAAGAAGCGGCGGCAAAGGCGCTGCATGAATGTGACGTAGTCATCATCACGGCTGGGTCATCGGCATCCACCCGCGATATGACCGCCGAAGTTATTCGCCAGTTAGGGGAGCCGGGTGTGCTTGTGCATGGCATCAATACCCGCCCCGGCAAACCGACGATTTTGGGTGTGTGTAATGGCAAGGCGGTGATTGGCTTGCCTGGGAATCCAGTCAGCGCGTTGGTAAATGGATACTTGTTTGTCGTGCCAGTCATCGAGAAGTTGATGGGGGCATTGCCCAAACCGAAGGCGACCCTGCGAGCACAGTTGACAGTGAACCTCCCATCGCAGGCGGGGCGCGAGGATTGGTGGGCGGTGAAGTTGAAAGCTGAAAACGGGATATGGATTGCCGAGCCGATCTTTGGAAAAAGTAATTTGATCTTTACGCTCGCCGCCGCAGATGGATTGTTGAAAATTAATCCTGATGCCACCGGCTTGAGTGCTGGCGAGATGGTGGATGTGGCGCTGATCTAAGATGGAATACAAACGCGATTCCTTTATCATTGCCGATGATCCGGAAAAATTAGATCTTGACGCGATTTGCGATTTTCTCTCCCGTGCCTATTGGGCAGAGAAACGTCCGCGCGAAGTGATCGAGAAGTCGATCCGTTTTTCATTGAATTTCGGAGTCTATGACGGAAACAGACAAGTCGGTTTTGCGCGCGTGATAACCGATTATGCGACATTTGCTTATTTGTGTGATGTCTTCATTCACGAAGAGTATCGCGGACATGCCCTTGGCAAATGGCTGATGGAATCCATTCTTGCGCATCCCAATTTACAGGGATTGCGCCGCTGGAGTCTGGCCACCCGCGATGCGCACGGATTGTACAAACAGTTCGGGTTTGCAGAACTTTCCAATCCCGCCTCATGGATGGAGAAATTTGACCCTGCAAAATGAATTGGATTCAAATACGATGACTTTTTTAACTGCTCTTTCTCAACCCCGCAAACTCATCCTTGATGGCGCTACAGGCACAGAGCTTAACCGCCGCGGCGTGGATACGGGCTTGCCGCTTTGGTCTGCCAACGCATTAATGGACGAACACGATACGAACATCCTTCAGCAGATCCATGAAGATTATCTGCGCGCTGGCGCGGATATTATCACCACGAACACGTTCCGCACGCATCATCGCGCTCTGGCTCCCAGCGGAAATGCGCAGCGCGCGCTCGAATTGACTCGCCGGGCAGTAGATACAGCCCGGGCGGCGATTGCCGCTGTCCCGTCGGAAACGAGGCGTTATGTCGCCGGCTCGATCTCGACTCTGGAAGATTGCTACCGCCCAGACCTTGTCCCATCGGACGATGCGTTGCGTGCCGAGCACTCCGAGCGGATTCATCATCTCGTCGAGTGCGGCGTGGACCTGATCCTGATCGAGACCATTAATACCATTCGCGAGGCGGTCATCATGGCGAAGTTGGCGACGATCACTGGCACGCCCGTGGTCGTGAGCTTTGTCTGCGGTATAGATGGAAAATTACTCTCCGGCGAAACGTTGACGGCGGCAGCGCGTGAATTACTGCCGCTGGAGATTTCTGCTATTGGCATTAACTGCGGACCGACGCCTTCGCTTCGTCATCCGCTCGAGGAGTTGCGTGCTGCTTGTGGGGAGGATTTCCCGCTCGTCGCTTATGGCAATATCGGTTATGCGGATGAAAAAGTGGGCTGGGTCAACACAGATGCGGAGAACCCGACAGCTTATTGTGGTCATGCCTCACATTGGGACGCAAAAATAATCGGCGGATGTTGTGGCACAACACCCGCCCATATTGCAGAACTCTCGAAGTCGTTTCGCTAATTTTGTTTCAGGTAAATATCGAAGAACTGGATCGTCCGATTCATGGCGGTGGAAAAATAGTTCGAAATGTTGTGATTATCGCCATCGTAGGTGTATAAGTCCGCGAGCTGACCTTGCGCGCGCGCCAACTCTGCCAGACGGATGGAGAACTCAACGGGGACATCGTCGTCATTGGTTCCGTGGTGAAGCTGTAACGGTCCAGAGAGATCTGTGAGGTAGGAAGTGGCGGAGACGGAATCCCAGAAAACGGGGTTTTGTTCCGGTGTTCCATATTGCTCGATCCAACTTCCACGCCAGCCTCTGCCCGTGGAACTCGGTGATGGGGTGAATGCACCTGTTCGCCGCCAGTTATATAACAAGTCCGTATATGAGGCGACAACTCCTGCCCAAATGACGCCTGCTTTGATCTCATCTGAGATGACCATGGCGCGTAAGGTTAAATATCCGCCCATGGAATGACCCCACATGCCGATCTTGTCGGGATTCACATCGGGGAATTGTTGCAGCGATGCGACTGCATTCATCACATCATGTTGATAGCCGGGATTCCCGTATGCGCCTGTCGCTTCACCTTCGGATTGGTCGTGCCCGCGATAGTCGATGCGAAAGACGACATAACCCGCGCGTGCAAGTTGATCCACGTAGGCGATGTATCGTTCAGTAGTGCGATAGACATTAGGCGGGATATAGCCATGGTTGAACACAATAGCCGGGAAACCTCCCTCAGGAGCTTCACCATTTGGAACGGTAAGCAGGGCATAGATCTTCAAACCTTCTGAAAGATAATAGGCATAATAGCGTCGATAGTTTGCGCCGCGCTCCAGTTCACGCACGATGGTAATCTCACTGCCGGGATATTCCGCATTGCGCAGCGCCATGATGCTCATGGGATGCGGGACTGGTGTGGCGGTTGGCTGTGCGGTAAAAGTGGCTGTCGGCTCTGGTGTGGACGTGAAGGTTGGAGTTTCTGTTGGCGGGATGGAGGTATTCGTGGGTGCGAGGGTGGCTTCAGCGGCGCACCCTGTGAAGATAAGCGAAACGATCATCAAAACCAATAAGGCGTTTCTCATTTTATAAGCTCCTGTGAGAATCTAGAAAACAAAAAGAGGCAGTCCCTTACTGCCTCTTAAGTCTGGACTTAATTTTACTGCTTTGCCGCCGCCTCTGCTTCGCGTAATTTTTCGGTCGCGCGGAAATATTTGAGATAGCGGATCGAGTTGGGGTCTTTCCCTAACAGCAAATCGGTGGCGCGGATGGTACTGCCAAGTTTGATCGGGTCGGTGATGGAACACGTCGCGCCGGTTTGCATCGCAATGGAAAGCATCGCTGCGTTAACTGAGTGGCGGTCTGGCAAGCCGAACGAAACATTGCTCGCCCCAAGACTGATGTTTACACCGAACTCATTCCTGATCAATTCAATGGCTTTGAATGTCACCGTCGCAGCTTTGCTGTCGTGACCGACCGTCATCACCAACGGGTCCATGATGATATCTTCGATGGGGATACCCATCTTCGTCGCGCGTTCGATGATCTTCGCTGCCGCCGCGAGGCGTCCTTCCGCAGTGGGTGGGATGCCCTCATCGGCAATCGTCAACCCGATGAGGGCCGCGCCTCGAGCCTTGACGATAGGCAACACTGTTGCTAGTTGTTTTTCCTCCCCGTTGACGGAGTTTACGAGTGGCTTACCGCCTTTGATGGCATTCAACCCCGCTTCGAGAATTTTGGGCTCATTCGAGTCGATGCACAACGGCACATCCACCACCGATTGCACCGCCTCCACTACCAGCGGAATGACCTCGGCCTCTTCGATCTGCGGATGCCCCACGTTAACATCCAATACATCCGCGCCCCAATCCACCTGGCGTTTGGCGAGATGCTTGACGTAATCCATGTTGCGTTCCACCAGCGCCTGTCCGAGTTTCTTGATCCCCGTTGGGTTCAACTTCTCGCCGATGATGACAAATGGTTTGTCGATTCCGATGACCACTTCTTTTTTTTCTGATTTGAGAATGGTATGCATGGATGCCCTCCGAAAATCTTTAGTAGGTCACGCTTAAAGCGTGACCTATTTGGTCGATTCATGATCTCAAAAATCTCAGCGCCGTCTCTGCCAGCACAGCCGTCCCGATGGGCAAGGCGCGCTCATCCAGATCAAACTTGGGATGGTGAAGTTCATACACTTCACGTCCTTCGATTCTGGTCCCAAGCGTGTACATCGCACCCGGCGCATCCTTCAAGAATTCGGGGAAGTCTTCCGCGCCGAGCGACTTGTGCATGGGATGGACATTGCCCTCTCCGAGCAGATCCTTGCCGACCGCTTCGATCATATCCGCGACGGTTTTGTCATTGACCAGAGGCAGCCCGCCGAACAGGAAGTTCAATTCATAATTCCCGCCAAGGATTTTGACGATCTCAAAGACGCGTGTCACTTCCTCGCGGATTTTCTTCTGCGTTTCCAGCGATGTGAAGCGGATCGTCCCTTTCAACTCCACCTTATCTGGGATGACATTTTCCGTGAAGCCACCATTGACCGCGCCAATGCTGATCACGGCGGGTTCAAACGGATCGAGTTTGCGCGAGATGATGGCATTCAGTCCCATAATGACATGCGACAGCATCACGAATGGGTCGAGACTGGCGTGCGGATAAGCTCCATGCCCGCCCTTGCCATAGATGACCGCCTGCCACGAATCCACGCCGCCGCCGCTCGGACCTTCATTGATAGCGATGCTTCCAACCGGGCTGGTCGGGTCTACATGCTGCGCGATGACATAATCCGCCCCTTCAACAGCACCTTCATCATACATACGTTGTGCGCCGCTTTTGCCTTCTTCGTCAGCGGTCTCTTCGCAAGGCTGAAACAAAAAGCGCACACGCCCGTTGAGTTTTTCCTTGGCGAGGAGCTGCGCCGCGCCAAGTGCCATTGCCGTATGTGAGTCATGTCCGCAGGCATGCATCTTGCCTTGGATGGTTGAAACGTACTCGGTCTCATTCTGTTCAAAGATTGGAAGCGCATCCATATCCGCGCGGATGGCGACCACCTTGCCGCCTTCCCCAATCTCCGCCACCACGCCTGTCTTGCCGACGCCTCGTTTTACCCGATAGCCCATCTTCTCCAATTCATCAGCCACAATCCCTGCCGTGCGCTGGACGTCGAATCCCGTTTCCGGGTGCATGTGAAAATCGCGTCGCCACTCGATCAATTCTTCCGAAATTGCATTTGCTTGTTTCAGCATAATAACTCCTTTTGATAACTAAAGACTCGCATAATGTAACTGGACCATTATTTTTTTTTGACCGTTTCACGTTCAGCTGCTGCGAGAATTTTATCCAACTCGGCTTCCTGCGCCGCTTCCAACGGCGGGACAATGTGGTCACGCAGGATGCGTTCAGCTTCGTCGATGGCGTAGTCTGCCATTTGCTTGCGTCCCATTTTTTCTTCCCATGTGTCCCATGAATTTCGTTCAGCGAGTTTGGTCAATGCCATTTCGCCCGCCCGCAGATGTTTGAGCGTGTGTTTCTGCCCGAGGAAATTGCGTGTCCCGTTCATTACATCCAAAATGATATCAATAGCCAGATGTTCGGCATCTGCAGAGAGTCCCTTGCGGAGCCGCTGAACACTGCCGACCAATTCATTGTCCAGCACCATTTGGGCAAACGAGCCCATCACACCAGCTTCCATCTCACCAATGCCAGAGAGTTCATCTGCCCCAGCCAAAGCTGGGATAGCGGCATTGAGTCCGCGCTCGAAGGCGTTCTGCGTATCGAGGGTGTGAGCATTGGTTGAGAATCCATACACGTTGACACTGAACCCGTAATAGTGTCCGAGTTGAACCGTAGCGGCAGAGGATATACCCAATTCCACGCCACCCCAGATCAATCCGGTGCGAGGCTCCAGCATCCCCAATCTGCCGCAATAGACCACACCGCAGCCGGGATTGATGAGCTGCGCCAGTACCAACGGTGCCAGCGACTCAGCGCTTTGCTGAACGATGCTGCCCGTGATCGTCATCGGTGAGGTCGCGCCACCGGTTGGACAGGGCAGGTTGGCATGGATGACGCCATACTTTGCCATTTCCATGATGGCTTCGGCGGCAATGTCGTGCATCGTCAGCGGACTGACCGGTGAAAGCGAAAGCGTCAATTCTTCGGGTTTGGTTCCCACCACCGCTGCCATTTCGACCGCGTATCGAACCTCATGCCCAAATTGTATGCCTGGCCCTTGAACGGGTTTTACCGTGTTCGAGAGCGCATGGCGATACATGTGCAAGGACAGCATTTCATTTGAGACATCCGGCGGCGTGAAGAAGGGCGTCACCGTGTGGCAGTTCGGGAGCGCGTCGAGCAAACGGACGGCGTCCTTGGAATCCTGCGTCGTGGCTGTACGACGCGTCCCTGTTTTGGCGTCGAAGACATCGCGCGCACCACCGAGGTTGTGGAAGTACAACGTTCCGTTACCGAGCTCGTTGACCTGCTCATTTCGTCCGCGGATGATGGGTCGCTTGTTTGCCTTTGCAACCGAGTCCATCACCAGATCCGGCGGGAAAAAGACGCGGTTATCTCTCACGGTACAGCCCGCCGATTGGAGGATTTCGAGGCTGGGTTTATGTGTCCAAAAAACGCCTGCTTCTTTCAACACCCGCAGCGTGGCTTCGTGCATGGCTTGTACATCTTGGTCTGATAAAAACTTCAACGGTTGCATAGGCTCTCCTCTAATAAACTTTTTTCACCACAAATGTGTCTCTTTGTGATTAATCTTTCAAGATCTTCTCCAAAAATGCCACTCGCCTCGTCTCTGCATCGATCACATTCTCGAGCTTCAAGAAGGAATGACCTTCCCCTTTATACAAAAGTAATTCTACTTCCTTCCCCAGTTCCACCAACTTATCGCGCGCATCGACCGACTCTGAGGCTGGGCAGCGCGGATCATTCTCTCCACAGATCATTTGCACCGGCGCATTGACGCGGTCCAAAAAGAAATAGGGCGAACGTGCGATCCACAATTCTTTGTTATCTTCCGGGTCACCCATATTCTCGATGTTCCAATGCTGCAAATCTTCGCGCGATGCGTAATGTGATTTTATCCAATTCAAAAATGGGACAACCGCCGAACCACCCGCAAACAACTCCGGATATGTCGTCAAGCATGTCATCGTCAAATAACCGCCGTGACTGCGCCCTGTTACGGCGATCTTTTTCGCGAGCCCATTTTCCAGCAGATACTTTGCTCCCGCCGCACAGTCGTCATTGTCAACGCCGCCCATATCATAGCGGCTGGCATTCTGCCACTTCTTCCCATATCCCGTCGAACCGCGATAATTTGGCGCAAGCACCGTCCAGCCTTGTGCGACCATAAAACTCAACTCCGGATTCCACGAAAACTGCAAATGCCAATTGGGTCCACCGTGGATGTTAAGCACAGCGCGTTCGCTCCCGCCGCGATACAGCAAAGCTGGCACTTGCACACCGTCCATGCCCGCATATTGGATTTCTTCCGGTCCCGAAAAATTCAACTCTATCTCTAATGACTTCGTTAGTTGCTTTGCTTCGCCGGTTTCAAGATCGATCTTCCACAGATCCGGCGGGTGATTTACATCTTCATAGAGGATGATAACTCCATCGGCAGTGATCTGCGGGTGAGCGTGGACTCCTGCGCCAACCCTGACTTCGCGGATGTCAGCGCCTCCTTCTCTAAACTGGAAGCTGGTCTTTGCCCCTTCGCTGTGAATCCAGCCGATAGTATTTCCGCTGCGCGACCAGACAGGTTGGGTGTCGTCCCCAATTGAATCAGTTAACCAAGTGATTTCCTGCGAATCGACATCGTAGATTCCGATGTTGAACCATTCGCTGTCCTCGCATGAGAATGCCAGTGACTTGGAATCCGGCGGCCAGGCGGGATGCTGCGCATTTAGTGGCTTGCCATCTTGTGTTAACTGAACGGTTCGGACTTTGCCCTTATGCTGACCCACTGGCACGACATGAATACTCCGATCACTCGCCGTGGCTTCGGACTCGACTGCGATCCATTTTCCATCGGGTGACCACTTCGCATCCCAGCAGGGATGGAAGATATTGCGTATCATCCGTTCCCGGCTGCCATCTAGCGGAAGGATATACAGCGCAAATTGACCATTGGCCTCGGAAAGTACAGCCAGTCCTCTGCCGTCTGGTGACCATGACATATTGGGTTGATGTGCGTATAAAATATCCGACGTCAAGTCGGTGGAAGTATTGGTCGTGAAGTCATGGATGCAGATATGATACGACTCGCTGCCGTCTGTATCCAACGCAAAAGCGATCTTTGTGCCATCATGGGAAAAACAGGGGGAAAACTTTGCGCCTGCAAGACCGATCTCTAGTTCTCTGATCTCGGAATTTTTATATTCCCATAACTCCCACGTCCCGGTTTTGTTCCAGGAAAAAATGATGCGCGTTTCATCGGGCGAGATGGCAAAAGGCAAACCAGAGTCGACATAAGGGACACGTAGGAGTTGGGGAAGGGTCAGCATAGTTAAATAGGTTGTAAGTCTTCAAGGATGGGTAGATGTTCCAAACCTGCCTGATGGGCGAGGTCTAAAACGTACGAGCGAAGGGCTGCTTCATGGTCAGGATTCATTTCGGGTCGACGATAAGAGGCGAGGATTTCTCGCACGCGAGTCTTGGCACGGGTGAACGTATCCAGCGAACCGGATTCTTTCCATCCGCGCATTGAATCACGGTCGATGACCTTGCCTGGCATGTGTTGTTCTTCGCGGAAGAGTTTCATCGTGATTTTTTGTTTGAGGAAGTCGCCGCCTTTGAAGTTGACGCCTTCATAGAAACCGATGGCGAGTGTTTCGGTGTGGACTTTCATGCCTGCGATCATGCGCTTTGCCATGGCGATGCCTTCCGCGTCGGTGACGAGTTTTTCCGGGCTTTGGCAGAGCAATGAGTCTAACATGCCGGAGCCGGAGATCATATTGATTCCGCTCAGCGCGCCGACCAACGCGCCCATGCCGCTTTCCAACCCGGCTTGTGTGTCGAGCACTTTCGAATCGGTGGCGCCAAGATAGGCATGCGTTGGTAGACCGAGTGATTTACCAACCTGTGCATAGGACGAATCGATCATTGCGGTTTCAATTGCTCCAAACGGTGTGCCGCCTTTACGCATGTCAAAGATGGCAGGCGCGCCGCCCCACACAATGGGCGAACCCGCATGCGCGAGTTGATGAATGGTGATGCCCGAAAGACATTCCGCCGCATGTTGTGTGACCGCGCCGAGCAACGTCACTGGAGCCGCCGCACCTGCCAATGGCATGGACACGATCTCAGCCGGGATGCCCGCGCGTGCCAAAGCGATCAATTGCCCTGCGCCGAAGTTTGACCAGATCAATGGCGGCGACGGGCAGACGTCAAACACGGCGCGTGGCTTCAAGCGTGAGGCTTCATGTCCACCCGCGAGGATGGCAAGCATGTCCAGCATTTGATGTACGGTTTTATTCGTGAACGCGCCGGTGACAATCGGTTTCTTGGAAAAGAGCAGAACCAAATACAGACGATACAGGTCGTGCAAGTCTTTTGGCACATCGTGGCAAACCACAGCCGTCGATTGGGCATCATATTGAGGCAAAGCCTCTGCCACTTTGATGACTCGAATCAGGTCTTCAGATTCGGCCGTTTTGTGTTCGAGCGTATCCGGCAAGAGGACAGAAATGCCGGATGAGCCGGGGTCGAACTGAACCGCGTCGCCTCCATACTGGACTTTGGGATTGCCCTCGTAATCATAGAGGTAGAACTCGCTGGGAACGGTTTCCAGCGCCCGTATGGTGATCTGCTCGGGGATGCGGACGATGTGCGTCTCTTCGTCCACTTGTGCGCCGGCTTCAGCAAGCAATTGCCGGGCTTCGGCATTCTGGACTTTGATGCCAGGGTCGAGCATCAGTTGGTAGGCTTCTTCGAGGATGCGGGCAATGAGAGCATCATCGAGCAGGGACAGTTTGGGTTGCATAGTGCCTCCTTGGAAATAGGAATTCAAAATGATGAATTATGAATTACCAAGGCGCACAAAAAATGCTTGACGATGGTTTGTGAACTATCGTCTATGATCTATTATGCAACTTCCAGATCTTCAAGCCTGGGTAATTCTTCGATACCAGCTTTTTTCGCGAGGTCGAGCATAAACGAGTGGAGTCGTGCTATCTGGTCAGGGTCAAGCTCAGGGCGGGTGTAAGAGGCGAGCAATTCCTTCACGCGCAGTTTGGCTCTGCCGAAGGCATCCAATGAGCCGGACTCCTTCCATTGACGGGTCGAGTTACGGTCGATGATGTCGCTGGGCAGATGTTGTTCCTCGCGGAAGAGTTTCATTGTGATCTTTTGCTTGAGGAAGTCGCCGCCTTTGAAGTTGATTTTGTCGTCGTAAAAGCCAGTGGCGAGGGTGTCGGTGTGTTGTTTGACGCCCATCACCATGCGTTTTGCCATGGCGATGCCTTCCGCGTCGATGACGAGTTTTTCGGCGCTGTGGCAGGCGAGGAAGTCCAACATGCCGGAGCCGGAGATCATGTTGATGCCGCTGAGCGCACCGACCATGGCGCTGATGCCACTCTCAAGCCCAGCTTGCGCATCGACAAGTTTTGAGTCAGTTGCGCCGAGATAGGTATGGGTAGGCATGCCGAGCGTTTTTGCAACTTGTGCGTACGAACAATCGAGCATGGCAGTTTCGATGGCGCCCATGGGAGTGGCGCCCTTTTTCATGTCAAAGATGGCTGCCGCGCCGCCCCACACGATGGGCGAGCCGGGATGCGCCAGTTGATGGATGGTGATGCCTGCCAGACATTCTGCTGTGTGCTGAGTGACCGTCCCGAGCATGGTGACGGGTGCTGCTGCTCCAGCTAATGGCACGGAAACGATTTCCGCAGGGATGCCGGCGCGCGCGAGTTTGATGAGATTACCCGCGCCAAAGTTTGACCAGATCAACGGCGGCGCCGGGCAGACATCGAAGATGGCGCGCGGTTTTTCGCGGGCGGCTTCGGGGCTGCCTGCGAAGAGCGCGAGCATGTCTATCATTTCTTGCACAGTTTTATTGGTGAATGCGCCAGTGACAATGGGTTTCTTGGAATACAGCAGGGCGAGGTAGAGACGATACGAATCCTGTATATCCTTTGGGACGTCATGGCAAATGACCGCTGTAGATTGCGCGTCGTATTGGGGGATTTGTTCCGCAACTTTAATCAGACGCAACAGATGTTCGGTTTCGGTCGTATCGTGTTCGAGCGTATTGGGGTTGAGCATGGTGATGCCCGAAGACCCCGGGTCGAAGTGAACCGAGTCACCGCCATAGTGGACGGTAGGATTGCCGTGATAGTCGTACAGATAGAACTCGCGTGGCACACTTTCCAAGGCACGTTGGACAAGCGAAGCGGGAATCTGTGCGACATGCGTTTCGGGGTCGATGACCACGCCTTCGCGCCGGAGCAGATCCCGCGCCTCTTCATTCTGGACCTTGATGCCAGGTTTCAGAAGCAATTCATACGCTTCTGCCAGAATGCGGGCAATGATCTCGTCACTGAGCAATGTGAGTTTTGGTCTCATCAGACACCTCTAAGTGGGATTAAGTTCTCTTTGGCGAAGAGAGTTTCTTGGGTAAGGGCGAGGTAATACCACTTCGTGGCACAAGCCTCGCCCCTACAAAACCGATTATTTATTTTTCTACCGACTTGATAATTCTTTCAAACTCTTTGCTGATCTTTTCATCCAGCGGATCAGGCTGATGCTCTTTCAAAATTTTTCTGGCTTTGTTCAGTGCCCAATCGCGGGCGTCTTCGCCGGTCTCTTCCCATTTAGAGTAGGGGCGGCGGTCGAGGAATTGCGGCATGAACAGTTCGCGCATGTGGTTGCGGGTGTGCTTCTGCGCAAGGTAGTGTCCACCGGGACCGACAGCTGCAATTGCATCCAACGCGAGCGTCTCTTCATCTACGACGATGCCATGCATCATCTTTTCGATGATGGAGAAGATCTCACAGTCCATCATCATCTCGGCGTACGACCAGATGCGGCTGCCGTGCAGGAACCCACACCCCAGCAACATATCTGACATGACCACGCTTGCCATGAAGGTCGAGAGACTTCCTTCCAACCCAGCTTGCCAGTTTGGTTCTTTTGCACCTGTGGCAAACGAACCCATCGAGAGCGGAATGTTGTAGAAATCCGCGAGGACGTTGGTGGCGGCGCCGAAGAGAAAATCTTCCGGACCGCCACCGGTGTAGACGCCCGTGCGTGGGTCGGAAGCAGTTTGCGCAGCGGCATAAAAGACGGGCGCGCCGGGGTAAGCCAGTTGTAAAAGGGCAGTGGCGGCGATCACTTCTGCGTTGCCGACGGTCAACGTGCCAGCCATGGTGGCGGGACCAGTGGTCATGCAGGCGGACATGGTCATGAAGCCTGTGGGGATTCCGGCTTCAGCGGCGATCAAAGCTGCGTCGAGCGATCCGCCATCGTGTCCGAGTGGAGGCGCAGTGCACTGCATCAACGAAAGGACAGGACGCTCGCGTAATTTGTCCTTCCCGCCCGCGAGGATTTCCGCCATCTCCATTGCAGCTCTTGCCTCGTGGATGTTGTAAATGGACTCGGTCTGCACGTGTTTGGTGGAATTTTCCCAAACGGCTTTGAGTTCATGCAGACCACGCGCCTCGACGGACGTGTCTTGAGCGGATACTGGAACCCAGTGGAATGCGACTTCACTCGTGGCATCTGCGACTCGCGCAATGTCACGCACATCCTGCAAACATGACGTGCGTTTTTCTTTGGTGTGGATGTCGATGACTTCGACACCGCATCCGTCTGTGCCGAGACAAACATGATTGCCATCGAGCGGAAGGTCTTGCTGCGGGTCGCGTGCCGCGAGGACATATTTGGGCGGGCATGTCTTCAGCGCATCTTCGATGAGTTGTGGCTTGGCGCGGACGATCTTTTTTTCATGGTTGACGTCTGCGCCGTGAGCTTCCCAAATTTCCAACGCCCGCTTGGATGGGAAGCTCACACCGACATGCTCGATAATGTGCAGGGTGGCTTCGTGGATTCGTTGGACTTCTTCAGTTGTTAAGACTTCGAGTTTCAGCTTGGGGTTGCTGATGGTCTTGATATTTTTATGAGACATAAAGCCCTCCCGAGGCTATGTCTCTCCTCTCTCTGAATGGTGCTTGACGTTCAATCTCAAACGTTTTTAGGCTTTGCCTACCAATTGCTTTGCCAACGCCACCGCGCCGACTGCGTCTTCAGAGGTCCCATCAGCTTTGATCTTGGTTGCCCAATCGCGGGTGATAGGTGCGCCACCGACCATCACTTTGATGCGCGGACGCAAGTTTTCCTTGTCCAGTTCTTCGATCAATTCGCGCTGACGGACCATCGTGGTGGTGAGCAACGCGCTCAAGCCGATGATGTCCGCATTCCAATCCAAAGCTTTGCCGATGATTTTCTCGGCTGGCTGATCCACGCCGAGGTCAGTGACTTCGAAGCCGGAGGCGCTGAGCATCGTGCCGACGAGAGTCTTGCCGATCTCGTGGATGTCTCCTTCGACGGTTGCAAGCACCACCTTGCCCATCGTCTCGCGCGCTTCGCCAAGCTTGAGTAATTCCGGTTCGAGCGTGGCGACGGCGGCTTTCATCGCTTCGCCCGCCATGACCAACTCTGGCAGGAAGGCTTCGCCCGCTCCAAACTGGTCACCGATGTAATTCACACCGACGACGAATCCCTTCGTGATCGCATCGAGCGGCGGGACGTTCATTTCAATGGATTTTTGAGCCAGCTCGACCGAAAGGTCTGAATCCCCATCGATAATGCTTTGCGCCATGTCCTTAAATAATTTCTCGAGTTCTTCCGACATACTGCCTCCTGATTACTTTGATGGTTTTTTGATCAAGTGCATGACTTGTTTTTCTTTTTCTCTTAACAGCTTGGCGGGAATATTGCGATAGGTCTCCAGCCATCTGCCAGATTCCATCACATGCTCCAGGGAAACCTTCACTGCCAGATCGGGGTCCCGTTTCTTGAAGGCTTCCATGATGGCGGCATGCTCATCGTGCGTTTGTGCAACACTGCCAGAAACCAGTTCAGGCTGTCGATATAAAGCTTCGTACAATAACCAATCTGGAAAGGCGTTCGAAACGATGGCGTATAGCTCGATCAACAGCTTATTCCCCGAAGCCTCCGCAATCGCGGCGTGGAACTCGCGGCTTAACTGTCGTTCCTGCGGCATCTCGTTCAACTCAACGTGCCGGTCCATTTCCTCCATGATCGCTTCAAGCTTTGCGATCTGTTCAGGGGTGGCGTTCAAAGAAGTTTCCCGGGCGATCATCGCCTCCAGAAACAAGCGCATCCCGTAGGCTTCCACTACATCTTTTTCAGACATCTCCCGCACACGTACGCCGCGATAAGGCACCCGCTCGGCGATTCCCTTGGCAACCAACAGATCCAACGCCTCGCGGACAGGAGTCATGCTGACGCCCATCTGGCTGGCGATTTCCTCCTGCCTCAGCCAGTCGCCAGGCGAATACTTCCCGGCGATGATCTGTCGATGCAGCGCATCGTAAATTTCCTCTTTGAGAGGTTTGTGTGTAAGTTCTTTTTCCACTATTGACGCCATGATTATACATTATATATAATCACGAACGATTTCGGAAGTGTCGCACGTCACGAAAAATGTCATCGGGTATGGAATGCCCTTCGGGTATACTTGCCATATTGGAGATTTGATGTCTGAAATTGACCTGGCTCCACTGAAAACTGCAATCGCACCATATCTTTCATTAGGGCGCTCTGGGTTGCTGCCAGCCCTGCACGCCGCACAAAAACTCTACAACTGGCTGCCCGAAGAAGTGGCTTCTGAGATCGCAAAAAGCCTGCGCATTCCACTTGCCGATGTACATGGGGTCATCGAGTTTTATTCCATGTTCTACAACAAACCTGTGGGGAAAAAGATCATCCGCGTATGTACCGATCAGGCTTGCGCCTTGAAAAATGCGGACGGACTTCTCAGTCATCTTTGCGCTCATCATGGGATTCAACCGCATCAGACGACCGACGACCTGTCTCTCACCATCGAGTCGAGTCCCTGCCTTGGGATTTGCGAGCAGGCTCCTGTTGCGCTTGTAGATGACCAAGCCGAGACGAATATCTCTCCCGATTTCCAACAGTACGAGTTGGGCGTCCCACGTTCCATCGTGGACGGAACCTTGCGCATCCTCACCATCAATTGTGGAAATGGTCCCACCCGCCTGAAAAAGTATGGCGAATATGCGGGATTGAAAAAAGCAAAAGCCATGGGGCGGTTGGATGTCATCGAAGAAGTCAAAGCTTCCGGCTTGATCGGACGCGGCGGCGCAGCCTTCCCAACCGGAATCAAAGGGGAGGGCGCAGAGCGCGCCATTGGCGATCAAAAGTATGTCGTTTGCAACGCGGATGAATCCGAGCCGGGCACGTTCAAAGATCGCGTGCTGTTGAACGATGATCCACATCGCGTCATCGAAGGCATGTGCATCACCGCGTATGCCGTCGGCGCGACCAAAGGCTATATTTACATTCGTGGAGAATATCCGTATATTGTGCCTGTGCTCGAAAATGCCCTGACCGAAGCACGTGAAGCGGGCTATCTCGGCGAACATTTTGATATTGAAATTCGCGTCGGCGCTGGTGCCTACATTTGTGGCGAGGAGACCGCGCTGTTCGAATCGATCGAAGGGAAGCGCGGTTTCCCGCGTGTGAAGCCGCCCTTCCCAACGACGCATGGCTTGTTTGGCGAGCCAACGGTCATCAACAACGTGGAGACGCTTTGCAACCTTCCCTTGATTATTTTGGAAGGTGCACAAGGTTATCGCAACTATGGCACGGAAAAATCGCCGGGTCCAAAATTGTTTTGTGTTTCTGGTGATGTGGCAAAGCCGGGACTGTATGAGGTTTCCTTTGGTGCGACGATGCGTGAGTTGCTCGATCTGGCGGGCGGCGTTGCCGACGGAAAAAAACTCAAAGCTGTTTTGCTTGGCGGCGCAGCGGGTGCTTTTGCCACGGCAGAACACCTTGACATCAAATTGACCTTCGAAGATTTGCGCGCGGCTGGGCTTCCGCTCGGCTCTGGTGTGGTGATGGTCTTCGATGAAACCCGTGATATGCGCGATGTCCTGAAACGGCTGGGTCATTTCTTTGCGCATGAATCTTGTGGAAAGTGTTATCCCTGTCAGATGGGTACTCAACGCCAAATGGAAATTCTCGACCGCGTAGCGGAAGGCAGAGTCATCGATGGGGACTTCGTCCGCTTGCAGGATGTCGGTTGGACGATGACCGATGCCAGTATTTGCGGTTTGGGTCAGACGGCAGCAAGTGCGGTTTTGTCTGCCATGAAATTGTGGCCGGAATTGTTCGAGGTGAAGTCATGACAGTCACATTTATGATGGATGGCAAGGAAGTCACCGCGCAGGACGGTCAAACTTTACTGGATGTTGCCCGCGAAAATGGAATTGATATCCCCACCATCTGCTTCCACGAAGCGACTACGGCTAATGCCTTGTGTCGAATCTGCGTCGTTGAAGTCGAGGGGATGAGAGTGCTCCAGCCTTCGTGCATTGTCAAAGCAGGTGCCAACATGAAGGTCCAGACGCGAAGCGAGAAAGTGATTCGCGCGCGCAAGACCATCCTTGAAATGCTCGCCTCCACCATGGACTTGTCCGATGCGCCCGAGATTCTCACCATGATGGACGAATATGGCGCAAGCGATGAGCGCTTCCCTGATGCCGTGCGCCGCGAGTCGGAAGTCAAAGATGACAACCCAATGTACATCCGCGATTACTCGAAGTGTTTGCTGTGCTGGCGCTGTGTGCAAGTCTGTGCGGATGACGCGCAATACACCTATGCCATCAATTTTGAGGGGCGCGGCTTTGAAACGCAGATTGGCACTTTCTTTGAGAAACCTATCCCCGAAACCACCTGCGTGATGTGCGGACAATGTGTAGGCGTCTGCCCGACGGGCGCATTGAAACCCAAACGCGAATTTTTATTGGAACAAGGCAAGACCCCTGCTGAGATCAGCGTGATGAACACGGGCAGAAAGCAGAGGAAACCGCGATGATCAAACCTGACCGAATCACCACCACCACCTGTCCCTATTGTGGTGTGGGGTGTACGCTCCAACTTCACGTCAAAGATGATTTTATTTACAAGGTGACCAGCCCCTTTGATGCGCCTGTCAATCAAGGGAATTTGTGTGTGAAAGGGCGCTTCGGGTATGACTTTGTCTATCACCCCAAACGAGTTACTACTCCGTTGGTGAGGCGTTATCTGCTCGAAGGCAAACCCAAGCCCGAAGGGCGGGAGCAGGTGTATGCCGTCAGCGTGGATGGTAAACCGATTCCCGATTCGCAAGTATCCAATGATTGGGATTGGGTGGAAACCGACTGGGATACCGCGCTGAACTTCGTGGCGGATAACCTCGTCCGCATCTACCAACGGGACGGTTCGGATGCGATGGCGGTCTATTGTTGCGCCAAAGCCACCAACGAAGATAACTATCTCCTGCAAAAGATGTATCGCGCTTTGTTCCGCACCAACAATGTGGACCACTGCACCCGTTTATGTCATGCTGGCTCTGTCGTTGCGCTTCAACAGGCAGTTGGTTCGTCTGCTATGAGCAACACGGCGGGACAAGTCATCATGAACGATGTTTTCATCGTGACTGGCTCGAACACATCTGAAAATCATCCCATCATTGCCTTGCAGATGAAAGAAGCCGTGCAGAAACACGGCGCGAAGATGATCGTGGTCGACCCGCGCCGCATCGACCTCGTGGACATGGCGGAGATGTGGCTGCCGCTCAAACCGGGGACGAATGTGCCAGTCTTTTCTGCGATGGCGCATGTCATCGTGAAAGAAAATCTGGTCAATTGGGATTTCGTCAAGAATCGCACTGAAAATTTTGACGAATTCATCGAGTCGCTCGAAAAATTCACACCTGAATATGCCGAAGAAATTTCAGGTGTCCCTGCCGAGGATATTCGCAAGTCCGCCCGTATGTATGCCAAAGCAAAGAACGGTGCGATCTATTGGGGTATGGGAATTTCGCAACTTTCACATGGCACGGCTTCAGCACTCGCGCTTATTCATCTGGCGTTTCTCACGGGTCATGTTGGGCGCGATGGCACTGGGCTGAATCCTTTGCGCGGACAGAATAACGTCCAAGGCGCGAGCGACATGGGCTCGATGCCGTTCCATTATCCCGGTTACATGCGCGTGGATAACCCCGAGAACCGCGCCAAATGGGAAAAGGCTTGGAACATCGAAGAAGGCGGCTTGAGTCTCAAGCTGGGTCTCACCACCACGGAGATTCTTAGCAATGCACACGAAGGCGGTATCCGCGCGTTATACATCATGGGTGAGAACCCGATGATGTCGGAGCCAAACCTCAACGAGACGCGCAGGCACATGACGCATCTCGAATTCCTTGTGGCGCAGGATATTTTCATCAACGAGTCCGGCGCGTTTGCCGATGTCTTTTTGCCCGCCACGCCGTTTGCTGAAAAAGACGGAACCTTCTCGAATACGGATCGGCGCGTACAGCGAGTCCGAGCCGCGCACAAACCGCGTGGACAAGCCCGCCCCGACTGGCAGATCATCTGCGATTTGGCGCTGCGCATCGAATCGCGACTGGGAGTCTCTACCAGCTATTGGGCTTATTCCAACCCGGAAGAGATCCTGCGCGAAATGGGCAGTGTCAATTCTGATTATGCAGGCATTACCTATGAACGTATCGACAAGGTTGGTTTGATCTACCCTGTGCCGACTCTTGACCACCCTGGCACGCCGACCCTCTTCACCGAATCCTTCCCGCGTGGACGTGGAAAATTTCACCCGCTAGATTATGTCCCTGTGCGCGAAGAACCCGACGATGAATATCCCTTCATTCTCACTACGGGACGTCTGCTTGAGCATTGGCACGGCGGCACGATGACGCGCAATTCTGCGCTCAACGAAATCTATCCTGAAGCGCGGGTGGAGATTCATCCCGCCGACGCCGAAATCCACGGTATCAGAAACAATGACCCGGTCAAGGTCCAGAGCCGACGCGGTGAGATCGTTGTCCGTGCCACGGTGACGGAGAAGACCACCGTCGGAGTCGTCTTCCTGCCCTGGCATTTCCACGAAGCTGCCGCAAACTTATTGACGAATGACGCGCTCGACCCGCAGGCAAAAATCCCCGAATTCAAAGCCTGTGCAGTGCAGGTTTTCCCGGCACGCGAAAGCGATCTGCCAAACCCCGAGGTGATCTTGGACCGGGGCAGGTACTAAAACAAAACACGGAGAGCCAAGCTCTCCGTGTTTTGTTTTATGATAAGGACTTCTTTCGTTCTGCCAAGTGTTTATCCAATAATGCGATCAACTCCTCGCGCGAATAATTGTGCTGGGGGTTGTCGTTTTCGTCCAACAATTTGGCGATTAGCGCATTGATGACACGGTTGCCTTCCCAATGCGTTCCAACCAAATAGCGCATTTTGGGTTTGTCGTTGAAGAGCGCATCTTGAACTGCGTTCCAAACGATTTCTGGAGAAGAAGGTTTACGGTTCGTAGCTGACTCAGGTGCATCTGGATCGGGTTCTGATTCCTGCTCGAAACTCGCAAGAACAAGTTCCGCCTCTTCCTTGAAGGGAGGTTCGGCGCGTTGAAAATGCAACACCGTGCCGGGCATCATATTGCCGCCAATACTGCTGATAATTCCGCCCGGTTGGACG
>JAHDWC010000034.1:0-5869 GCA_023382575.1 Anaerolineales bacterium | reverse complement strand
AGCACACCATAGGGTTCAAGTTCGTCATGCAGGATGGCGGTATAGGCTTCCATGGCGTGTTTCGTCATGATGTATGGACCGTAATATTTGCTTGCCAGCATCCCGCCTTGTGAGCCGATGTTGACGACCCGTCCTTTGGATTCGACCAGTAAACGTACAAAGGCATTGGTCATCCGGTGCGGACCGAACACATTGACGTTGAAAATATCGAACATCTCTTCATCCGTCCATGTGGATAGCATTCCGAGTTCGCCAACGCCTGCATTGTTGACCAGCCCATACAGACCTTTCCCGGCTTGGGTTACTTTTTCCAATGCGGACTGAACCTGATCTGCATTGCGGACATCCATCAATAACGGAGTCACGTTCTCAATCTTGGATAATTCAGCCATGTCCGCTTCCTTGCGCACTGTGCCGTAGACGGGATATCCGCGCTCAGCGAGGCGAATGGTGAGATGTTTTCCGATGCCGCTGCTGGCTCCGGTGATGAGGATGGCTTGCGTGGATGGATGGGTCATGTGAGACGTTTCAGCCTTTCGGTGATGTAGGTTGGGTAAAGCCAATAAAACTCAGGCTGGCAATTATATATTAAGAAAAATCCGTCCATTCTTTGTATAATCGTCCTATGACTAAACAGTATCTTGTCCCTTTGACCGAGATCCGCCGTGAACAGATGGTGATCAATTCGCGCTTCATTGCCACGCTCGCGCCTGCCTTTTCCATCGACGAAGCGCGCACCTTCATGAAGCGTATTCGCGAAGAATTCTCCGATGCAACCCATAACGTCCCAACGTATATCATCGGCGGCGGAAATACCGTCACCGAATATTTTTCAGATGATGGCGAGCCGAGCGGCACATCCGGCAAACCCGCGCTGACCGTCCTGCGCGGAAGCGGACTTGGTGATGTTGTCTTGGTCGTCACCCGCTATTTCGGTGGGACGTTGCTTGGTACAGGCGGATTGGTCAAGGCGTATACCGAGGCGGCGCAGTCGGTGGTGAATGCTGTCGCGCGCGGACAACGCGTCCCCGTCCACGTGGCGATGGTGGCAATTCCTTATAACTTGTTGGAACGGGTGCGAATGTTGGTCTCAAAAGGTCATGGCAGGGTCTTGGGCGAAGATTACGCCGGAGACATCACCATGACGCTGCAATTCCCCGTCGAGCAGTATGATGCGTTCCAAACGGATTTGCGCGAATTGTCGGCTGGGAAGATTCAGGCGGAAGTGATCGAATCAAAAGAGGAAATTGTCGCGGTGGGATAAGGCAAAATTCTTCACAAACTTAACACAATTTTTTAGCAAGCGCGCTACTATAATCGGCGAAAAAGAATAGGAGAGAGAATGATAACTGAAGCATCGAAGAGCGCCTCAAGCCAGACGAAAGTGAAATTATGGATCGACATTTTTATTTTCATTGCATTTCTAGTCGTGATGGAACCCCACCTGAGTGACCTGCCCGTGCATGAATGGTTGGGATTATCCCTGACCTTTGTGATGGTGGTGCATTTGTTGTTGAGCTGGGATTGGATCATTCAGATCACGAAGCGTTTTTTCAAGACCGTAGGCGGACAAAACCGCATCAATTACATCTTGAATTGGTTGTTCCTGCTCGATGGGGTGGTGATCATGATGTCTGGCATTATGATCTCCCGCGTGGCGCTCCCTGCCTTGGGACTGCATCTCACGCTGGGACCTGGCTGGTACAAATTGCATGACCTGTCCACCAATGTCGCTTTGCTCTTGCTGGGTGTGCACACGGCGCTGCATTGGAACTGGATCGTCAGCACGTTGAGCCGCTATGTATTCAACCCGGTCCTTGCGCTGGTTCGCAAATAAGAGGCAGACATGAAAACACTGACACGTGCATTATTGATTCTGACTGTATTTGCTGTGCTGGCGGGGATTGTCACGGTTTCTGTCAATCTGGTGGCTTCCGTTGCCGTTTCAATGGGATTGATCGACTCCGCGGAAGAACGCGCCTCAGAAGAAGCCGCGAGAGAAGCTGCCGCCCAGAGCGCATCTCCCGCGCAAGATGAGGAACGCAACTCCCCCGAAGACTTCAACCTCTTTGCCTATGCCGCCCGCTGGATTTTGAGCCTTGGCAAGGACGTGTTTATCATCGCGATCCCGGTCTTTGCAATCGTAATCCCGAAAAGCCTGTTCGCAAAATTAAGAAAGCGCGCCTAGCTCGTTTCGTCTGTTGGATGAATAAAAGCCGTTGTGATCCTCAAAAGGATTACGACGGCTTTTTTATCTAAGGTTATTCCAAATTTCAGCAAGGAATCCCGAAAGCCCTTCAAGAGAAGTCAAGTTTAAGCCTTGAAATGTGGATTTTCTCGGCGAGAAAGTAAAATATCTCGCCGAGAAAAAATTTTTTCTTGCCGAGATCATAATTTTTCTCGGCAAGAAACTTCCAGAATCAGCCACAAAATAAGGAATCTCTTGGCTTAAGTTGAGATTTCTACAGTGGAATACAAAAATTCCCGCCAAGCCAGGCGGGAATTGTCGGTTCGGTCAGTTTGTGAGGCGGGGTAGGTCGATCAGCACCCGCAGCCCTTTGCCGGTTTCGCTTTCCGCCCAGATCTTCCCGCCGTGCATCTCCACAATCGATTTGGCGATGGCCAGCCCCAAGCCTGAGCCGCCATCTTTGCGCGCGCGGGATTTGTCCACGCGGTAGAAGCGGTCGAAGAGATGAGCGGCTTCCTCGGGCGGGACGCCTTCGCCGCTATCTTTAACGGAGAGTTGGATTCTGTTTTCTGCGAGTTGAGTTGTCAACTCCACGCGTCCGCCTTCGGGGGTGTGGCGGAGTGCGTTATCCAAGACGTTGTTGAGGACCTGGGCAAAGCGCCACGGGTCGAGATTCGCTGTCAGCACAACAGGGGCAGGTTTGAAGTCCAGCGCGATGCGCTTTTGATTGAAGAGGGTCAAATAATGGGCGTGGACGTCGCTCATGAAGTCGTTGACGTTCACGGGTTGGAATTCCACCGAAAGTTCGCCTGCGTCGGCGAGTGAGAGTGTGCGCAGGTCGTTGACGAGGTTTTCGAGGCGTTCGGCTTCTTCGCGGATGATTTCGAAGTTTTCGCGCGTGGGCTTGAGGACGCCATCATGCACGCCTTCGGCATGCCCGAGGATGAGGCTGAGCGGTGTGCGTAGTTCGTGGGCAATGTCGGCGGTCATTTGTTTGCGTAAGTTGAGCGAACGTGCCAGGTCGGCGCTCATTTTGTTGAAGGATTGCGCCAGTTCGCCGATCTCATCGCGCGAGCGGACAGGCACTTGTTGACCGAGGTTGCCGTCTGCCATCTTGTGCGTGGCTTTGGTCAGCTCGCGAATGGGGCGCGAAATGTTGCGCGAAAGTAGAATGCCGAGGAATAAGGCCAAGAGGAGCGTGGCGACGGCACTAAATGCGATGTAGCCGTTCAGCCGCCGTAAGAATTCGGAGTCGATGGGGGTGCGGTTGTTTTGATTGGGAACCAGCAGCACGCCGATGGTGTCGCCTTCCACGCGGATCGGGTAGCCGCTTGCAAATTCTTCCTGACTACACGGGTCACCAACCTGACGGTTATTGCCCGCCACGACGATGGTCCCGTATGTGTCGGCGACGGCAAATTGCAGCATGTGATGTCCGCCGGGGTTTCCGGCGCCATAGCGCCTGAACTCATATTCGACGCCGTCCCAACCCTGGTTTTCGCGGTAGTAACGCGCGAGGTCTTCGGCGAGTTCGGAACGGTAGCGATTGTTGAGGAAACGTTCAAACTCGCGGTTGGCGGCCACGCGCGTGAGCACGGCGATGATGCCTGTGCTGAATACGCTGATCAATAAGAACGCCAGGACGAGTTTGGTGGTAAGTTTCATAATAAGACCATGAACGATAAAGTTGGAGTCTATCGTCGATTATTGTTTTCTCAGTCGATACCCAACACCATACACGGTTTCGACATATTTGGGTTTGCGTGGGTCGGATTCGATTTTGGCGCGCAGGTTTTTGATGTGGGTATCGATGGTGCGCTCGTAGCCTTCATAGCGCACGCCCTGAATGACATCCAGCAGATCGAGGCGCGAGAAGACCTTTCCCGGTGTAGACATCAACGCCGCGAGCAGGTCAAACTCCGAGGGGGTCAGATCCGCGCTTCGTCCGGACACCAGCACTTCGCGTGTCTCGCGGTCAAGTGAAAGGTCGAGCACTTTCAACGTTTCGCCGGCAGGTTTGTTCTTCCCGGCGCGGCGCAGGACATTGCGCACACGCGCCATCAACTCGCGCGGTTTGAACGGCTTGGTCACATAATCATCCGCGCCGAGTTCGAGCCCCACGATCTTGTCGTCGTCCTCGACCTTGGCTGTCAGCATGATGATGGGTGTATCCTTCTCTGAACGATGCGCGTGCATGAAATCATAGCCGTTCATCTCCGGCATCATAATGTCGAGCACCACCAGGTCGGGGTTTTCCTTATCCGCTACTTCCAGCGCCTCGCGTCCGTTATAGGCTGTGACGACGCGATAGCCCTCCTGCATCAGATAACTTTGCAAGAGCGAGACCATGCGGCGTTCATCGTCCACGATGAGAATGGTTTGTGACATGAATTAATTATCCCATAAATGCTGTGAAGAAAATATGTGGATTAAAACACCCGCCTCTTTCAAGACGGGTGCTTGATACAGATCTACAGGTTGCGGCTATGCCTCATCCTTTTTCTCATCTCCCTGCGCAGACGGAGTTGGTGTTGGTGTAACTGTAGCTGCCTGTGTCGCATTGATGTTTACCAGCCGCCAGCCGCTGTTCTTGAAGAGCGAGAAGCCCAGCCAGAGCAAGCCGCCAATGACGACCAGGCGCAGCATCCACAGGATGGGGCTGAAGAGACGTAACCCGCCGCGGTCGAAACCGTGCATAGCGAAGTGATGGCCGCGACCGAAATCGCGCGCTTCAAAGCGATGCGGCATATCTCCATCAAAGCGCTCCGCCCAGCGGGGGAACGTGCCATCTGCAAGAGGGATGCTTCGCATCATACCGAAGCGAAACCCGGCAAAGCCAACCCCAGCCAGCACAATAAAAGCCAGCAAGATACCCAGCGTCCAACCGATCCATTTTGTACTTTTCATGTAAGCCTCCATTCGTAAACTTTTCATCATTATCCTATCTGCTTGTTAGAAACCCGTGGAGGAATTATGTGAAAGTTGTGTGAGTCCGCTTGGAGGTTGGGGACGCTATTCGTATGCGAGAGTATCTCTCACGGTCAGGCTCGAGGCGCGTCGCGCGGGTAATGCGCTTGCCAATGTGCCAAGCACGAGGGTGAAGATCAGCCATGCGATGATGCCAGTCACACCATAGACGGGCGGCATGGGCGCTGTCAACAATGCCATGCCGACGCCATAGCACAACACAGTTGTGATCGGGATCGAAATGAAAATGCTGATCGCCCAACTGAGGATACCAATGACCATGCCTTCGGTGATGACGATGGCTTGAATGTCGCCGTTGCTCGCGCCAATGGCACGCATCACGCCGATCTCGCGCGTCCGCTCCAGGACGTTGATGCTCATCGTGCCCATCAGTCCCAGCCCGCCAACAATGGCGATCAGGCTTGCCATCACAAGGATGAAATACACAAGGATGTCAGTCTGTGCCTTTTGCTCGCGGATGAAGTCTGCGCCAAGTTGCGTGGATTGGATCTGGATACCGCGCTGTTCAAACGCCGCTTGGATCTGGTCGTTGATGCTGCGTTGGGTTTCCGCGTCGTGTTGTGCAGTGACGATGCGCAGCGAGTATGCCATCTCCGGCTGCCCCACCAATACACTTAGATATTCATAGTTCACATAAAGCAGCGGCGGGCTGACGTTGCCTGTGATGCTGTACGTCCCAACGATGTGCCATTG
>JAHDWC010000033.1 GCA_023382575.1 Anaerolineales bacterium | reverse complement strand
AGTGCATTAATTTAGCACACAATGCAAACCCAAAAACCAACATGTAACTCGATAAATCAACTAGCGATTCTTCTTGAAATACACGTCAGCAAGAACGGCCAGCACCAACACAATTGCTTTCACAACATATTGCCATGCGGGTGCCACGTTCATCATCTGTAAGCCCGTGGACAAACTGGCAATAATGAGAGCACCAGCCATTGCACCAGGGATCGTACCAATACCACCCAAAGTAGAAGTACCGCCCAAAATACAACTGGCTATCGCATCCAATTCATAACCACCACCCGCTGCAATTGTTCCATACCCGACATAGGATGCCAAAACAATGCCAGCCACACCGCAGAGAAAACCCATCAGGACAAATATCTTGAAGGTCATAGCGCGGATATTGATACCGGAAAGCCGCGCCGCATCCCTGTTTCCACCGATGGCATAGGAATAGCGTCCAAAGCGCGTGTTGTTGGAAACGTACAGCATGATCATCGACGTAACGGCCAGCAGCAAGACCGGGTTTTGGATGCCCTTATAATTATTGACATTGTAGACATAAATCAAAATAATGAGCGCAGCAAAGCCGGTAATTAACAAGTCAATGTAGATATTGGACAGTTCGAAGCCATGCTTTTGCTTGTTTTGACGGCTGCGAAACATATTCCAAAACAAGAAAGCGATTGCAACGGCAGCCAGAATCCAACCCCAGAGAATGGGGACATAGCCTTGAGCAATATCGGCAAACCAGGGCTGGTTGGCTGGAATCGTTTTTCCCTCAGTCACTAACAGGATCAGCCCGTTGAATAGGAACTGACCAGCAAGGGTCACAATGAAAGATGGTACATTCAAGTATGCAATAATATAGCCTTGGATGGCACCGAACAATGCACCCACTCCCAGACCAGCCGCGACAGAAAGTGCCGCCGCCAGAAACGGTTGATCGGGTAAATAGTTGTACCATACCCGCGCCTGCAGGTAAGCCACCACCACTGACACAAAACCCGCCATCTTCCCCACTGACAGGTCGATATTACCAGTCACGATCACCAATACCATACCGGCTGCCAGAAAGGCAGTGACGGACATTTGACGGAACAGGTTTGAAACATTCTGGGGTGCAAGATATGTGCCTCCCGTTGTAAAGAAGAAGATCAACCAGATCCCGATCAATGCCACCAGAATGGTATAGGTTTGAACATTTGACCGCATGATCCGGAAAAGTTCTGAAGAAAAACTTGTCTTGGTTTGCTCTGTCTGCATAGTTTCCATTTTATGCCTCTTTCAAATCTCTCGTTATTAAGATGCAATGCCAGTTGCCAGCGACATGATCCGTTCTACGTTCGCATCCTGCATGGACAACGTGCCGGCGGAATGTCCCCGACACATAACCATGACGCGGTCACTCATCCCCAGCACCTCTTCCAACTCACTGGAGATCATAATGATGGCGACGCCCTTTTCGGTCAGTTCATTCATCAATTTGTAAATCTCATATTTCGCACCTACATCGATGCCGCGCGTCGGATCGTCCATGATAAGGACCAAGGGATTTGATAATAACCATTTTGAGATAACCACTTTTTGCTGGTTACCGCCAGAGAGAGTTTCCACCAGCGCTTCCAGACTGGGTGTTTTGATCGTCAGACTCTTTGCTTGTTGCATACTAGCTTTCAGTTCCGCATCAGCATCAATACGAAACAGACCTGAAAACTGATCGAGGTTAGGCAGGGATATATTCTTCAATACAGATTGGATCAGGACCAGTCCCATGCCTTTACGATCTTCCGGTACCAGACTCAACCCTACATTGATCGCCTCACGCGCACTATTCGGACTGATCTCTTTTCCCTCAATCTTGATCTTGCCGTTGATGATTTTTCCATACTCCCCAAACAGGGTCATGACCAACTCAGTCCTGCCTGAACCCATTAATCCAGCAATACCTAAAATTTCACCACGCCGCACATTAAAACTGACTCCATTCAATACTTTGCGGCCGGCATCGTTTGGGTCCAAGGCCTGTAAATCTTCCACCTCAAAAACGACCTCTGCAGGCTTGCGATTGCCTTTCGGGAAGCGTTCCTTCATCTCCCGACCAACCATATACTTCACCAACTTCTCGACAGATAGATCCTTTGTTGGTTCAGTCACCACCGCTTTACCATCGCGCATCACGGTGATACGGTCAGTAATGCGGAAAAATTCTTCAAGTTTATGGGTAATGTAAATACATGTAATACCATGCGCCTTGAGCGTCTTGAGGATCTCCATCAATTTCTCTACTTCCGCTTCGCTCAATGCGCTGGTAGGCTCATCAAGAATCAAGACCTTGGCCTTTTCGGATAATGCTTTGGCAATTTCAACCATTTGCATTTTGCCCACACCCAGATTCTTAACAACTTCATGTGGAGCGATATCCAATTGATAATTGGACAGGATATTCCTCGTATCTGCGTACAACTTGTTCCAATTGATGATGCGGCCATCAACCGGCTCTCGTCCCAAAAAAACATTCTCCCCTACAGACATGGTCGGTACCAAGGTCAATTCTTGATACACAATAGCAATACCCTTTTCACTGGCTTCGCGGATGGAACTTACGCTAAGATTCAATTCTTCCCCATCAAAAACAACCTTGCCGTCATAGGTTCCATGTGGATATACGCCTGCAAGTATTTTCATCAACGTGGATTTTCCCGCACCATTTTCTCCACATATCCCATGAATTTCCCCGCGACGCACATCAAACGAAACATCATCCAATGCGACGACGCCAGGGAACCGTTTGGTCACATTCATAAATTTGAGAATAACGTCATTATCCACTTTATACTCCTGCGATCCAATATTCCTTACATAACACCCCATCTATCCAAGTGTCCCGACCCTCAAAATTCGAGGGTCGGGAGCTTAAACAAACTAGATTTTACTAGGGTTTTGGAGGGCGCTGATCTTCGGGAATATCACGATAAACATCGTCATAGGCCTGGAAGCCGCTAACCACGACGAGTTCATGCACGTTGTCCTTGTTGACTTGCTGTACTTCAAGGAACACGCAGGGAACTTCACCGGTCTTGCTGTCATCTACGGTCAATTCGGCAAGAGTGAAATTCTTCATTCCATCCACTGTTTCACCCTTCAACAGTTTATCCATCACTTCCACTGCCAAAGGTGACAAATTGCGGATGTCCTTCAGAATCGACACGGTCAGTTCGCCCTTGACAATGCTGTTGCTGCCATCGGCAGTCGCATCCTGTCCAGAGATCGGTACCTGACCCGCCAAACCTTGTGCCTTCATCGCCTGCAAAGCGCCAAGCGCAGTGCCATCGTTCGAAGCAACCACGGCGTCGATGTCATTGTTCTGAGCAGTGAGGATGTTCTCCATCACCTTGAGAGCATTGGCCGCATCCCAGTTATCAATACCTTGCTGAGCTACGATCTCGATCTTGCCGCTATCCACATACGGCTGAAGGATTTCAGTCTGACCTTTGGTGAACAGGGTGGCATTGTTGTCAGTCGGAGAACCAGCCAACTGTACGACACGAGCCGGACCGTTTGCAGCCACGTCCCAATTGTCGATATCAAGCGCCGTCATCACTCCAAGTGCTTGCTGGCGTCCCACTTCCACGTTATCGAAGGACATGTATGCAGCGATCTTGGAAGTCTTGATCAAGCGGTCATAAGCAATGACCTTTACGCCTGCATCAGCAGCTTTGTCCACCGAGGTCACAATGGCATCGCCATCTTCTGCCACGACGATCAAGCCCTTCACACCCTGGCTGACCATGTTATCGATCTGGTCGTTCTGAAGTTTCACATCGTGGTTGGCTTCTGCAGAGATGACTTCGTATCCCATGTCTTCAAGCAAACCGCGCATCAATACTTCTTCGTTCTTCCAGCGTTCGGTCGCAAAATCGGAGAAAGAAAGCCCGACTTTGGTCTTTCCACCGGAGGCCTGTCCACCACAACCTGCAAGCAAAATGGATGCGATGACCATGACAGAAAAGACTGTCGTCAAAATACGATTGGATTTCATTCTAACACTCCTTGTTATTAGGCTTATTCGACACTACCTGACGAAGAACTCGTTTTTCTATCTCTGCACGGCACCTCCATTTTTCTATAAAACAAGGGCTAAAACAAAAGTTATAGATCGCGCTTATGGATGTTAACTAATTGCCATTTCGCGCAAAATATCATCCAATACAACCGCTACAGCTCCTAATACACACGCTTCAGTATCTCGTTCAGAAAACTCTATTTTTAAATTTTCGGTGGATGGTTGTAACGCATTGGAAAAAATCGTTTTTTCGATGGTCGAATGCAAGATTTCCTTTGCCTGAATAAACGCCCCCCCAATAACTATTAAATCCGGGTTGAAAACATTAACCAGGTCTGCAATTCCCATTCCTAAATTAACCGCAACTTCATCGATCGCCTGACGACAGATCGAATTCCCGTTCAATGCAAACTGTACAACAATATCAAAAGTAAGGTTATCAAGATTGCCGGAACATGCATCCAGCAACATCTGGTCGTGATGGGTTTGAAATTCTTTCTTGACTCGGCGAAGTACCGGACGAGGTCCAACTTGCGTTTCCCAACAACCTACGCGCCCACAACCGCACAACTCGCCTTGTGGATCACGTTGGATGTGCCCTATTTCCCCGCCATATCCATGTCCACCTCGAAATAGTCTTCCACCAATCACAATACCGCCCCCCAGACCGATATCGGAAGACAAATAAATGAAATTATCAACATTGCGTGCTATGCCAAAGTAATACTCCCCCAAAGCGGCCAGATTCGCTTCATTATCAATGTAGACCGGTAAATGAAAACGCTGATTCCAAATCAATCGAAGCGGAACATCTTTCCAATGCAAATTGGGAGCTGTAATTAAGTTGCCTTGGCGAACATTGACAAGTCCGGGTAACCCCACCCCTATTCCTAATGGACCCAGTTTCTTTTCTTTGGCTATTTTAAGAGCCTGATCTATGTATTTTTCGGCCTGACTAATAATATCGGTCTGAGATTGAGATGTAGTTTTTACTCTGATTTCCCACAAGGTTTGAGCCACAAAATTAGTTAATAGCACGGATATAAAATCCACGCCGATTTCAACCCCAACTACTGCCCCGCCATCTGGTCTCAACCCCAACAGTATGGGAGGACGTCCGATTTTCGAACCTTGTAACTCATCTTCGAAAACCAACCCCTCCTCAATCAAGATCGTGACAATGTTCGAGACCGTTCCCCGAGTTAAGCCGGTAATATAGGCAAGCTGAGCTCGTGATATTGGAGCGTAAAGTCGAAGAGCGTTAAGTATGAGGGATCGATTTACTATCCGTACTTTTTCCTGATCACCAGTGAACATAAAGATCCACGCCTTTATTTTGTTTAACGCTTATACAAACAAACTAATAAATTATAAATGCCTTTCCACAATGAATCAAGCACAAATTTGCCCCTTTACCGCATAAATACACAAAAATGAAACCAAATGGTGGTAGATTGCCTACCTCCCCACTGTCTCAATTGCATATAAGAGAGTTTTCTCTGTTTTTGAGCTAGCGAAATAAAACTATATCAATCCATAATGAATAGACTAATTTTTGCCTGAGATCACGCCAATCCATTCACTGGCGGGATTGTAGGGCTCACCGGTAAGGTCACTCCACAAGCTTTCGACAGAGAAACCGCCTTGTGACAACTCAGCTGTGATCGTTTCGGGTGTGTAATCTTGAAACCAATTGCGATACACGCTGATCTTTTCATCCGCCTCGATCACGGTGTATTGATCAAGCCAGATGGATTGTTCAGGATAGTCGAAGCCTTCTTCCAAAACAAGGTGCAGACCTGGCTTCCAGAATCCGCTTTGGGCAGCGTACCAATTATTTTTGTTGCCGTGTCGTCTGCGATGTTCACGCGTGGTAACGTCCAGCACGAAATAGCCATTTGGTTTGAGCGCCTGATGAATGTTCTTCAAAAGCATCGCGCGTTCTTTTGGGTTGAGCGGACAAAAGTCGCCATAAATCAGAAATGCGGCATCATATAAATTTTCGTCGTCCAACTCAAGATAGTTTTGGTATCGATAAACAATATCCAGGTCGCTTTCACGGGCGTAGGCGCTGGCATATTTAATCGAACGAAGCGAATAGTCCACGCCAGTGAGGTGGAACCCGGCTTGGGCGAAGCGAGAAGCATATAGACCGGGTCCACATCCAAGGTCCAGAAGAGAAGCGCTAGGTTGTAATCCAAGAATCTCGATCAGCCATTTTATCGTGCGATCAATGATCTCCGGCTTGCGGCTGGCGGCGTCGATATCCGGATTGAGATGCACATCCAACATTTGTTTTGAGATGTGCGGGTCA
Organism: Anaerolineales bacterium; assembly: GCA_023382575.1. GTDB lineage: Bacteria > Chloroflexota > Anaerolineae > Anaerolineales > Villigracilaceae > Villigracilis. The sequence goes on along the minus strand of JAHDWC010000033.1, from coordinate 21,292 downwards.
TTCCAAAACAAGGGTTCGCCGGGCGTGAACGGCGCAGGTTTCTCTTGCAGTTCGAGCAATTGGGAAAGGATCGGATGGATGTCCAAGTGAATGCCTCGCTTCTTTCAACCCGAAGGCTGTTATACCAACTTTTGTTCTATCGCCAGTTTGACGGCTTCGACGCGGCTATCCACGCCGAGTTTATGAAAGATGTTCGAAACATGAAACTTGACCGTACCCAAACTAACAACGAGCGCTTCTGCGATCTCATTGTTATTGAGTCCATCCACCATACAGCGCAAGACATCACGCTCCCGTTCGGTGAGTTGTTCGCCGGCGATCTGCGGCTGTGCAACAGAATTGGCCAATATCTGAGTGGCTTCAGGCGAGAGAGTCATCTTGCCCTCATGCGCCGAACGGATGGCTTGTCCGAGCTCTTTGGCTGTGACATTTTTTTGCAAATAGCCGATAGCACCAGCTTGCAAGGCTCCCTGTACCATATTTTGTTCGGCGAAACTTGTCAGCGCGATGACCTTAACCTTTGGATATTTCTTGTGAATTTCTCGCGTAGCGGTAATGCCATCAGTGCCGGGCATCATCAGATCCATCAGGACAATATCAGGTTGGTGCAGCGAAGCCATCTGCACGGCTTCGGCTCCGTCGGAGGCTTCGCCAACGAGTTTGAAATCCTTGTTGACCATGAGAAATTTCGACAAGCCGCTTCGAACAACCGCGTGATCATCGACGAGTAAAATCTTAATAGGCATGGAACTGCTCCTTGTTAAACATCTTCAAAAGAAGTCTATAAAACTCTTAGCTTCATGTGCGGATTGGGTTTCCAAACGACTTCGACGCATGTGCCAGAACCCAGAGTGCTGCTGATCTGAAAGTCTGCGCCAATGGCTTCGGCTCGTTCACGCATGATGCGCAGACCAAGGCTGGCAGGCTTGCTGGCAGACATGTCGAAGCCGAGTCCGTTATCACACACGGCAAAACATAAACCCGCCTGAGATAGTTGCAGGCTGACATCCACGCGAGTGGCACGCGCATACTTGAATACGTTATTCAAGCTCTCCTGCGCAATACGATAAACGGCGATTTGCACTTCGGGCGGCAACTCACAATCGCCTTCAATGTTCAGCTTGATGGGCAAACGGGAGCGTCCGATAAAGGCATCACATAGTTGTTTGATGAGGTCGCCCAAACGAGTCTGCGTCAACGCGGCAGGACGCAATTCAAGCAGGAGAGTGCGCATCTCTGCCAAGGCGCCACGCGTGAGTTGACGCAATTCCTCGGTGGATTTTTTAGCTTCGTCCACGTCCATGTCCCATAGTTCGGGCAACACTTCCGCTGTCAGACTGGCAGAGAACAGGGTTTGGGTGACCGCATCATGCAGGTCACGGGCGAGGCGGGTGCGGTCTGCGGTGACGGCTTCCTCGGCGGCTTTCTCCGCCAGCTCCCTTTCAATCCTGATGCGCTGCTCGATTTCTTTTTGCAGGCGTTGATTGGCATCTTCCAATTCCTGCGTACGTTCATGGACACGTTTTTGCAGGTTGAGGAGATAATCTGCTTCCTGTTCGGCGATGTGTTCGGCGGCGCGCTTCTGCTCATCGATGTCTTCGATGAGCCCAACCAGATAATCTGGCTTGCCTTCCAAGTCACGCACAAGGGAGTAATTGATGCGTGCCCAAAAAATCCTCCCATCCCTGTGACGGTACCGTCGTTCCATTACATAGGAATCGCGCCGCCCTTCGATCAAGTCCTTGAACAACTCTGTATCCATGCCACGATCTTCGGGCATGGCTAACGTACGCGGATCGACATCCTTGATCTCATCGAATGAATAACCGATGATCTTTTCTGTGGTCGAGTTGAATGCGATGGGTCTACGGTCCAGCCCCATGATGGCAACTCCCACCGCGACATTGTCGAAGACGGCCTGGAAGCGCGCCTCGGATTGTTTCAATTCGTTCTCAGCGCGTTTTGCCAATTCGGCTTCGGCGCGTTTACGCTGCTCCACTTCTGTTTCAAGGAGTTTGTTGGTCTCACGCAATTCAGACGTCCGCTCGGAGACTTGTGTTTCCAAGTGGATGTTTTGTTCGCGGATCGCATTTAGCCGCCACCTGAATCCACCCAGAAGGAGCGCACCCAACATGAAGATGATCCCACCTACAAACCACCACGTCTGCCAGAAAGGCGGCGTGATGACAATGGGAATGGAAACGCCTTGTTCATTCCAAACACCGTCGCTGTTGGCGGCTATGACTTGGAAGACATAATCTCCACCCGGCAGATTGGTATAAGTGACGTAACGACGATCTCCAGCTTGAATCCAATCTTCGTCAAAGCCTTCGAGTTTGTAGGCATATTGATTTTTGTGCGGTGATTGAAAATCAAAAACGGAAAACTCAAATGAGATGACATCCTGTTGATGAGACAGTTCAATGGGGGCATGTCCGGTTAAGTCTACTTTGAGCGGTTCATTGAAGACGTCAAAGCGGGTGACTGCCACTTGTGGCACACTGGGATTCGGTTTGATATCTTCCGGACGGAAGAGGTTAAAGCCGCTGATGCCGCCGATATACATGGTTCCATCTGCACTTTCAAAGTAAGCATTAGAAGTGAATTCGTTACTTTGCAATCCATCCGATATATCGTAGAGGGTGAAGGCTTCAGCACGTGGATCGAATTTGGCGAGTCCATTGTTCGTTGTCAGCCAGAGGTTGCCAGCATCATCTTCCAAAACGCCAAGCACAACATTATTTGGAAGTCCATTCTTCTCGGTGTAATACTTGAAATCGCCAGTGACCGGGTCGAAGCGGTTCAATCCAAGTTGAGTTCCCAGCCAGAGAGTACCATCCATGGATTCGTGGATGGACCAGACCGAGTCTTCGCTGAGGCTGTTAGGGTTATCCGCGTTGTGAAAGTATCGGGTAAATGCAGCAGTTTCCGGGTCAGTATGAAGCGGATCGGTCAGGTCAAGTTGATTTAATCCACCACCCCACGTCCCAACCCAAAGATTGTTTTTTGAATCCAAATACAAACTGACCACCATGTTGTGACTCAAACTGGATGGGTTCGCAGGATCGTTGCTGTAGTTGGTGAAGGTGTCTATTGCAGGATCGTAATGAGAAAGCCCGCCAAAGGTACCGATCCAAAGTCCGTTGTCGTTATCGGGAAGGATCGTGGAGATGTTGTCATCGGCGAGGCTGTTCGGGTTTTGAGCATCATGCAGAAAATGTGTGACTCGTCCTGTGGCTGGGTTGAGGCGATTCAATCCCTTGCCCAATGTGCCTGCCCACACCATGTTGTACGCATCCACATACACATCCATGAACAGGTCATCGGAGAGGCTATTGGAATCTTCGGGATCATGATGGTAATGCTCGAAGGTTCCAGTGGCTGGGTCGAAATGGTCCAGTCCGCTGCCCCATGTGGCGATCCAAATACCTCCACGTTTATCTTCGGCAAATGCGCCGATGGCGTTGGCACTGAGGCTGGCCAGGTTACCGGGATTGTTCCGATACAAACTGAACTGTCCGGCATTGGCTGGCAGTTTATTGATTCCGCTGTGCGATGTACCAACCCACAAAACGCCGGAGCGGTCTCGAAATAACGTCCAAATCTCATCGCCGCTGATGCTGTCTGGAAAGTATGGGTCCGTTTGATAATGCGTGAAATGACCCGGGTTGGCGAGGCTCATACGATTCAGTCCATTTGCCCAGGTGCCAATCCACAAAGCGCCATCGAGGTCGAGCCATAACGTCATCGTATCGTCGCCGCTCAGGCTATGTTCATCTTTGAGGTCATGACGATAATGTTTTGTCTTGCCCGTCTTCGGATCAAAATTATCCAACCCGGCCCCATGCAGACTAAATCCGCCCGTTGCAATCCAGAACGTGCCATCGGGCGCTTCTACAATGGAAGCGATGTTATTGCTTGCAAGACTATCTGGATTTGACGCCTCATGCTGATAGCGTGTGAATGTTCCAGTGGTGGGGTCGAAGCGGTTCAAACCGGACCCGTCGATTCCGTACGCTCCGGTACCGACCCAAAGCTGACGGTTCGAGTCTTCGAAGATGTACGAGACGACGTCACTGCTTAGGCTGTTGGAGTTCTTCGGGTCATTTGTGAAGCGCTCGAAGTTATCGGTCTCAGGGTTGTAGCGATTCAAGCCTGCGAGCGTGGCGATCCACAAGTTTCCATTTGTATCCCCTTTGATGGCAGTGACCGTCCCATTGCTGAGGCTGGCAGGGTCATCAGGGTTGGGCTGATAGCGGATGAAGGTTTCCGTCACAGGGTCGTAACGGTTCAGTCCACCGCCCCATGTCCCGATCCAAAGGGAGCCATTCCCATCCTCTCCCATTGCGATAATGCTATTATGGCTAAGCGAGGACGGGTCATCGGGGTCATGTTTGAAAATCTTGAATTCATAACCGTCATAACGGTTGAGACCGTCCTGCGTGCCGATCCACAAATAGCCGCGGCTGTCCTGAAAAATTGCCAGCCCGGCATTTTGGGAAAGCCCATCCTCAATCGTAACCCGCTCAAAACGCACGACACTACCGGGCACAAAATTCTGGTCGATATCAAAAGCCGCACCTGCTGATGGTGCGGCCATCCCGCTGGTGTAGGACCAGGCGGAAAAACAGAAAATGGAAATTAAAAAAAGCCAAAGTAGGCGCTTCATGGTGAGGACCAACCTCACGTCATTCTAGCATTCGGCGCGCCACCGCTACTACTAACAAGTATCTTAATTTTTTAGATAGATGTAACCCGGGCTAATAGGCTACCCTATTGCTTTCGCCTCAACGGCAGACACAACGGTTTACCGGTAATGGGATGTGGTATGACCTGGCTCTCCACACCAAATACATCGCGGATAATTTCTTCCGTGATGACTTCATGCGAAGTCCCTTGTGCTGAAATTCTTCCATCGGCAAGAGCCACGAGATGATCGGCATAATGCGCGGCGTGGTTGAGGTCATGCAACACCATGATGATAGTCTTGCCTTCTTGGTTCAATTTCACCAATAGCTCTAACACTTCGAGTTGATGAGCGAGATCAAGATACGTAGTGGGTTCATCGAGCAGGAGAATGTCTGTCTCTTGGGCGAGCGCCATCGCGATCCACGCCCGTTGACGTTGTCCACCTGAGAGCGTATCCACGGCGCGGTCGGTGAGGTGAGTCAGAGTTGTCAGCGTGAGGGCTTTTTGGAGGGCTTCTTCGTCGGCATGACTCCATTGCTGGAACCAGTCTTGATGCGGGTAACGTCCCTGTGCGACAAGTTCCCGCACAGTGATGCCTTCAGGCGCGACAGGAGATTGAGGCAAAATCCCAAGTTCCTTCGCCAGTTGTTTGGTAGGAATGGTCTGGATGGCAAGTCCGTTTAATAGAACAGAACCAACTTTTGGCTTGAGAAGACGCGCGAGTCCTCTCAAAAGCGTAGACTTGCCGCATCCGTTCGGACCGATCAGTGCGGTGATCTGTCCCGATGGGGTTTCCAGATCCAAAGAATGAATGATGGGTGTCGTATCGTAACTCAACGACAATTTTTCTGCTTGTAAAACGCTCATGCTTTTTCTCGCTTCCAAAGTAAATATAAAAAGAAGGGCACGCCGATGATGGCGATGACAATGCCTGCGGGGATTTCGGTCGGCGGGCTGATCGTGCGACCGACGAAATCGGCAAGGATGACGAGAAAGCCGCCCGCAAATGCCGCAGTGGGAACCAAGCCTTCGTGCATCGAGCCAACCAAACGTCGCGCAAGATGCGGGGCAATTAATCCGACGAAGCCAATGATGCCCGCCACAGTCACAGTAATCGCCGCCAGCGCGACCGAAAGCAAAAGTAAAAATGCGCGTTTGAGAATGAGGCGCAGACCCAAACCTTGCGCAACATCTTCGCCAAGATTGAGCGCGTTTAAGTCACGAGCGCCATACAACGCAAGCGGCAGACAAACGATCAGCCACGGAAGCAATGCGCTGACATCGTTCCAGCCCGTGGCATAGACTGTGCCCGCCAGCCACATGATCGCGCTTTGCACATGCCAAAGATCGCCGAAGGTGAGCGCAAAAGAAGTGAACGCGCCCAACGCCGCTGAGAGACCGATGCCAACGAGAATTAATCGAATCGGTGAATCGCCGCCTGCCGATGTGCCACCGCGCCATGCGAAGAGATACAACATCAGCGCAACGAAAACGCCGCCGCCAAACGCTGTGATGGGAAGCCAATAGTCGGGCGCGTGTGGGAGGAAAATGATCAAGGTCACAGCCGCCGCACTTGCACCCGCAGTAACGCCTGTGAGATCAGGCGATGCGAGCGGATTGCGCGTGAGTCCCTGAATGATCGCGCCCGATGCGCCCAATGCCGCACCGACCAACCACGCTAGGATCGCACGCGGCAATCGCAACTCCATCACCACGAAGTGATAATTCTTGTCGCCCAGTTCCCTGCCGAGAAGTGTATTGACCACATCCAGCGGCGCGATGTTGTATTCGCCGATGCCAACATGCAAAATCAAAACAAGGAATGCGGCAAGGAGCAAGCCGCCCAGCACAAACGGAATGCGCCGATCCATGCGGATCGAAAATTTATTTGCGCGCACCACGATCCACGGTGATGCGCTCATCGCTTCACCTTCCAACGCACGAGATAGATGAACACGGGACCGCCGATCGCGGCAGTCATAATTCCCACGGGCATTTCTAGCGGGCGCACGAGAACACGTCCTACCAAATCAGACACGACCAGAAAGGTTGCACCCAACAAAGCGGAGTACGGTAATACCCAGCGATAGTCCACGCCTGCAAACATACGCACGACATGCGGGATGATGAGTCCGATAAATCCAATCGGACCCGCCAACGCCACCGCGCTTCCTGCCAACACGACAACTGCTCCTGCTGCGAAAAGCTTTGTCCACCCGATACTTTGTCCGAGTCCGCGCGCGATGTCTTCGCCCATGGATAAAGTTGTGATCTGTCTGCCCATGATGAATGCCAATACCAAGCCACCCAACAAAAACGGTGCCGCTTCGAGCACGAGACTCATCTCACGTCCTGCAACACTGCCCGCCAGCCAGAAGCGCACTTCTTCCAACGAACGTTGATTGAACATCAGGATGGCAGTCGTCAACGAAGACAACAGTGAAGATAACGCCGCACCTGCAATGGTCAACTTGAAGGGAGTCGCGCCGCCACGCCCCATCGAGCCGAGCGCGTACACGGTCAGCGCGGTCAACGTCCCACCGATGAAAGCAAAGACGGCATACACAGGCAACGAATTGATGCGAAAAAGAAACACGCCGCCCACCACCGCCAGCGCCGCACCCGATTCGATTCCCAGCAAGCCAGGGTCCGCCAGCGGGTTGCGCGTCAGTCCCTGCATGATCGCGCCTGCCACGCCCAACGCCGCACCCACCAAAACCGCAGTGATCATGCGCGGCAAGCGCAAGGTTTGAATGATGAGATGATTCGTATTTGCCGCATCGAAGGCGAATATCGAATCCAAGACAGTTGAGACGTGAATGTCCGCCGCGCCAAAGGCAATGCTCGCCATCACTGCCAATAACAATGCAGCGATACAAAGCGGAAACGCGCCAACCAACAACGGATGCAGCGCATTACGTTTTGTGATGTTTGATGTTCTTGCGATATCCATTATGCGCCCGCCGCTTCCTCTTCCATGTGCCGCTTCACCAACTCGATGCGCTCCTCCAGCGGGCGATGCGGACATGAATGACAATATCCGCCACCTTCGACCTTGTAATACAAACAACAGGATGTGCGTTCAAGAAGATAATGAGTCGTGCCAATATGTTCAATTGGGATGAAGTTCCGCTTCACACTTAACTTTGAGTTGGTCGCTGAAAACAAACGGCTTTCCTCCACGCCGACGGTTTCATCGCCCAGCATCTCAGCGAGTGTAGTGAAGGCATACGCGGTGTAATCTGCCGCAAGCGCCCACAAACCAGGCTTGCCCATCCCTGAGTTTGATGAGACGGCTTCGATGACAGGCGTAAAACTTTCCACCAAACGCTCGCGCAGATAACTACGAAGCGCCTCACGCGTGGACAGGATGATGCAATCGGGAGATCCTGCCGCGGAGTCATCGGGTAATGCCGCAAACGAACGACCTGTCCATGCAATTACTGCGACATCACCAATCTCATCAAATTGGATGTGAATATTTTCAGGAGAAAGGTCGGGCACACGGCGTTCGATCATGAAACAGGCGATCGAAACGATCTCAACGGCATAGGCATAATGCCCGAACCACAACGCGGCAGGCGGATGCAATCCATCCGCCTTGTATTTGGATAACACACGCCGAAGCAACTCCCCGATATGCGAAGAACTTTCCGCCGCAAGGTCTGCGGCGGAAAGCCAATCGGGTTGAGAATCCACTTCGGTCAGCAACCAGTTTGCTCGGTCAGGCTGAAGCGAAGCCAGTCGCTGGAAAGTTTCTTCGATGGGATTCATCGTTATTCTGTGTAGACAGTTGCGGGGTCGCCATCCACCGCAACTGAAAGTTGTGGGACGAGTCCATCCAACACATAGGGCAGGCTGAGCACGGTATTGAATGAGAAGGCAAATGCCATCGGAGCTTCCGAGGCAATGACGATGTTGCGTCCCTGCTGGCTGATGGCGAGTTGTTGATAGAGCGGGTCAGACATTTCCTCTTCTGTCCCAAACCAGATCGCTACATTCACATCGTTCAGCATATCAATTTCTTCACGGCTGATCGTGGCTCCAAATTCATTGCCGATGACTTCATCGAAGGCAGGCACGGAATTGAAACCCAACGAGAGCAGGAATTGACTGCGCGGGTCTTTGGAACTGTACACCCAATAGGTATCGGGGTAACCCCATGTGGAAGCAACGATGCCGGTTTGACCTGCAAATTCAGGATGTGCTTCACGCGCGACGGTAAACTGTGCTTCCACTTCGGCGATCAATGCATCAGCACGTTCGGCTTCCCCAACGATCAAGCCGATCTTGTGGGTCAGTTCCTGCCAGGGAATGCCCCAATCAGGATATTCGGCAGGTTGTGCCACAGTGGGAGCGATTTTTGCAAGTGTGTCGTATTCTTCCTGTGTAATACCCGCATACAAACCAACGATCACATCGGGTTCGAGCGCGGCGATCTGTTCAAAGTTCAATTCATTGGCAGGCAATACTTCGGGCAGGGGCGCATCGCCCAGTTCATCGGTTGCCCATTCAAAGACCGCGCCTGGACGTTCCCCCCACCATTCGCGCGTCGCCACAGGGACAACGCCAAACGCCAACAGGGCATCTTGTTCGACCAAACCAACCAGCACAATGCGCTCAGGTTTTTCGGTGATGGTGGTCTCTCCGTATTTGTGTGCAATGGTGACGGGGAAGGCGGCGGTTTCGGCGACTTCTGTTACAGGGGCTTCCGCCGCTTCAGGTGTACTGATCTGTGCCACAGAAGTCGGCTCTTCGGTGGTGACAGTCTCTGTTGCAACAGCCGGGGCGCAAGCGCTGACCATCATCAAAACAACAAAGACCAATAAAACATTTTTACTGCGAAACATTTATATCTCCTCTTTGTAAAAGTTAATTGCGTCGCAGTATATGGATTCAATGAAATAAAATCCAGATAATGGGCTGAAACCCAAATCAAAAGATGATGCAATCAATTTTCAACCTGGTTGATTGAAAAAATATAAGTTTTGTAGAATTTAGGGGCGGAATTTAGAGCAGCATAAATTCACAAAGCGAATTCAGGCTGTTTGGGACTACATCTATGTAGTTTTTGTTGAATACCCACTGCATTCGATAATTTACCCAAGGACTCATTTGTTTTGGGTCGAAAAATTTGGTTTCAAGAGCTGTGAAAATCAGCGTACCAGAGGCGCTAAAAAATCCATGATTGCCATTTCCTTGCTGACAAAACTGAACATCCTTTGGGCGGGTAGTTAGGTTAGAATATCTCCTATTCCATCAAATTCTTGGGACTTCACCCTTAAAAACTGAGAGAGAAGAGGACTGTATGCCAATTCATCGTCTTCCACGTGTCTTGGGGGCGTTAATGGTTTTCACTTTGCTCGCCTCCCTGCTGGGAGCCTGTGCGCCGCAGGAACGTCAAGAGATCAACTTCGTCTTCATGCGCACCAGCGACCTGACCGAACCCTACTGGCAGGAGGTCATCGAGGCGTTCGAGGCAGAAAACCCGAACATCAAGGTCAATCTATTTATTTTCACTTGGGACGAAGGGCGGCAAAAGATCCGTGAAATGATCGATCAGGGCAATCCGCCCACGCTGGCGCGTGTCGCGACGCGTTGGGTTCCCGAGTATATGGCTGCGGGTCTGCTCGAGCCGGTGGATAGTTACATCACACAAGATTTCCGCTCGCAATTCATCCCGCTTCTGATCAACGAAGGTTCACAGCACGAAGGTCTGACCTTTGGATTACCAATCACTGTCTCGTCACGCGCTTTCTACTATAACAAGGATCTGTTCGAGCAAGCGGGTATCACTGAGCCTCCCAGCAACTGGGAGGAATTGCGCAGCGCGGCAGAAGCCATCCACGCATTGAGCCCGGAAACTTATGGCTTTGGCGTGCAAGGCAAAGACCTCGAAACTTCTACCTACTTCTATTATTTTCTTTGGGGCAACGGCGGCGACATCCTTTCAGAAGATGGGACGCGCCCGGCATTTAACGGCACACAAGGACAGGAAGCTGTCCACTTCATCACCCAAATGATCGATGATGAACTAACACAGCCGCGTCCCACTGAAAGCAGTCGCGCCGATCTTGAAACTGCCTTCGTAAATGGACAACTTGGCATGGTCATCACCGGTCCGTGGCTGGCGCGCCGTTTGGAGAATGAAGCGCCAGATTTGAACTATGGACTGGCAACCATCCCCTATCAAACGACTCCCACCACCCTCGCGGCTCAGGATACCCTGATCCTGTTCAAACAAGCCCAGAATAAAGACGCCGCCTGGAAGTTTATTGAATTCCTTTATGCAGACGAATATCGCTTGAAATATGCTCTTACCGAAGGTGTGCTGCCGGAAAAAGTTTCGGTAGCCGAAGATGAACAAGTGACCGGTAACCCGGCGCTTTCCTTCTTTATGGAGAATCTCCCCGCAGGTCGGTTTGAGCCGCTCAACGTCAAAAGCGCAGACATTGCCACTGTCATGAGTGAATATTTGCAGGCGGCATATCTTGGCAGGTTGACTCCCGAAGAAGCGCTTGCCGAAGCTGCTGTGCAAGTCCAACGTTTGCTTTCTTATTCGGCGACCTCCTGGTGACCATGGAGCAAACTTCAACGGTCAGCCTCGAAAAATGGCGACAGGTTTCAAAATCCCATTTTTCAAGAATTACCTCCTATTACGATCAAGGTCGCGCATTTGAACAGGGTCGCCCCTGGGTGGAGGAGATTCAACTCCACACCCCAGTCAATGAGAAGGATTGGGTATTGGATGCCGGCTGTGGCACGGGCTTGTTCGCCACTGAATTTGCCCGCCAAATGAATGTGCGCGTCATCGGGATTGACCCGGCACGTGCCATGCTCCAGCAAGCATTGAAAAAGGAAAGACCCGTCAATTTGAATTGGTCACAAGGAGCAGCTGAGTCCCTGCCGCTTGCGGATGGAACTTTGAAAGCAGTGTTCATGTCGCAGGTTTGGCATCACATTTTGGAGCGTGAAAAGGCTGGACGAGAATTCTTCCGCTGTCTTAAGTCGGGAGGCGGTTTATACATCAAAACCTACTCACATGCCCAGTTGAAGTCACGTTGGGATCTGCGGGAGATCTTCCCAGAGTTGATGCCGCTCATGTTGAAAATCTACCCGGATGTGCCCGAGATGAGCCAAATGCTGGAAGGGATCGGTTTCGCGCCGGTCACGTCGAAAGCCACGTATAAAGAAGATTTCATGCGCCCTTCACAGATGTTGAAGTTGATGCGTGAAAAAGCCTGGTCGATGTTCTCTTTCCTCAGCCCTGAAGGTATCTCAGAAGGGGAAGCACGTCTGCAAGCGTTGATCTCAGCAGGCGACCAGCCTGTTTTGTACCCCGAAGTTCACCTGCTTATGATCGCACGTCGGTGAATGATTTAGGAGATTGAAATTATGTTTCGTTGGTTAAGATCCGGTTTGTTGCTGCGCATCATGGTGGCATTGCTCGTTGTTTCGGTCGTGCCGATCTATATCATTCAGTTATTTTCCCAGCAAAGCTATGAAGATACCCGGTCCGAAGTGGTGAGTCAGAGTCAGATTGCGCTGGACGAAAAAGCCATTCAGGGACTTCAGGGACGTGCCATCACGCTGGCAAATAACATTGCCGATTTTCTTTACGAGCGCGAACAGGATGCGCGCTTCCTCTCCACGCAGACGCCGGATGTGCAAACCTACCTCGGATTTGCAAACAACAAGACTGGCGGCTTTTGGACCATCACCAAGGAAGGGACTGAATCCACATTTGTCATGCCGATCTATCGCGAAATCGCCTTCCTCGACCTGAATGGACGCGAACAGATCAAGGTCAGCAATGAGTGCCAGGAATATCCTTTCCGATGCGCGATGGTGGAAGACACCAACTTGGTTGACACCAGCTTACCCATCAATACGTTGTATCGCAGCGAAACTTATTTTGTGGATAGCGCCACGCTGAAACTTGGAGAGATATTCGTCGGCAAGCCCATCGGCTTCCATCTTTCTTCAGACATTGCTTACGCCAGCGCGCAATATCGCTCCGGGGAACGGTATCGCGGCGTCTTGCGTTATGCTGTACCGGTCTTTCAAAATGGACGAAAGATTGGCACGCTCGTCATGGCAGTGGAAATGTTGCACTTGCTTGAATTCACCGCGCACATAGCGCCATCCAGTCCCGAGCCACAGGTCGAGATCGATGCGCGTGAAGCGGACTTCTCCTACATGGTCAGCCCGGAAGGCTGGGCGATCAGCCAGCCGCGTCACTTCAACATCTATGGCGTAGACGAGAATGGACAACCGGTCAAGGCGATCAACGAAGAAGACCAGGATCTATCCGATAACCTCGACCGTCCCGGTAACTTGAGCCTGATGGGTTTCATCGACCCTGCTTTTCCAAGGTTGGTCGAACTCAACAATCAGGGACGCGAAAGCGGTTACATCGAAGCCACTCCCTGGGACACAGGTGAGAAGCGCGCGTTGATCTATGCGACCATTCCATACAAAACGGGTCAATACGATACCTCTGCCGGATTCGGATTGGTGGTCTTGAGCACGGATGGAGATCGCCTGCACATCGATGCGGAAGTGTTGAGCAATCAGTTTGACCGACGCATCAATGACCTGAGCCGCTTCTCTCTGCAACTCATCACTGGGACTCTCGCGGTAGCTTTTTTCCTCGCGGTTTTGTTGGCGCGAACCATCGTCTCGCCCATTTTGCGTCTGACCGATGAAGCCAAGATCATCGAAGCCGGTCAATGGGAAAAGGTGAAGACTGACGAGTTGGAAAAATCCGGCGGCGGCGCGGAAGTGGGTCAACTGGCACGTGTTTTCGCTTCGATGGCAAAACAAATCTATGCCCGTGAAACCACGCTCCGCAAACAGGTCGAAGGCTTGAAGATCGTGATCGACGAAGCCAAGCGCAAAAAGGCCGTGGAGGAAATCACCGACAACGAGTTCTTCCAGGAACTTTCCAAACGCGCCTCAGAGATCCGCAAACGACAGCGTCCGCTCTCATCTGACAACCCGGAATAGTCCCAGACCGACTTCACAATGCTGCGCTCCATCACAAAACTGTTTTCAATTGCACCGGGCGAAGAACGGAAAACCGGTCTACTCTACGCCCTACACCTCATCTTCTATCTCGGCTTGATGTGGGGCGACGTTGCGCGCGAGACGCTCTTCTTCTCGAATTGGTCACCCGATGATCTGGCGTTGGTCTTCATCGCCTATGCTGTGTTGGGATTCCTCATCGGGTTGGCATACGCTTTCGTCGCGGACAGAATTAGCAATGGCCTGCTGTTGAAAATTATCATGGGGGTAATGGTCGTCTGGCTCATCTCGGTCCGTGTAATGCTGGATACCAACGGCGGGACACGCGGCGCAGTCTACCCGTATTTTTATCTGGCGTATAACGCGTTCCGCGACCTCGCCACGATGCACATCCTGACGTACATCAACGATTTTTACGACACGCGCGCCGCCAAACGCGCATTGCCTTTTATGCTCTCGGCGGGCATCGCCGGCGGGACGTTAGCTGGTCTCACCACGCCCCTGCTGACTCGGTTCTTTGGGTTGGAGAACACCACGTTGGTGTGGATCGTCTGTCTGGCGGTTTGCTTCTTCCTCGTCATGACCATTGAACGTCAATTGCGCGGCGATCTCGAACAGATCGAACAACGCCGCAAGCAAGCCTATTCCAAGAAGAAGGATGAAACTGGCGGGTTGCAAAACCTCCGCGAAGGCTTCGATTTCGTCCGGAGGTCTGGGTTGCTGCGTGCGCTCGCCATCGGGACCTTTGCAATGGTCGTGTTGATGACCTTGCTGAACTATCAATCCAATAACGTCATCGCACAGGAATTCGCCAATGACCCGGAAGGACTCTCCTCGTTTTATGGCATTCTTAACGGGGTTTCCAGCGCGGGCGGATTGATCATCCAATCGTTGTTCCTAAGCCGACTCATCAATTGGTTGGGCGTAGGGACGATGAACCTGTTGTTCCCGCTGCTGACGTTGGGTTCGGTTGCCGCGATCAACGCGGTGCCGGGCATGGCTTCAGGCATTTTTGCCCGCCTCGATTACAACATGCTCAAGCAGACATTCCGCAATCCACTCGATGCGATGTTGTATAACAGCATTCCGGTTAAGAACAAAGCGCGCGCACGCGGATTTGTCAACGGCGTCATCGTCCCGGCTGGGACGCTCTCCGCCGGCCTCATCATGCTGGCTGTGCGGATGCAAATCTTCAGCACGCCAATGATCATCGGCATTGGCGTGGGGGCTGCCATTCTATATGTCCTCATCATGCTGACTGTGCGGCGCGAATATGCGCGCTCCATGACCAGCCTGCTCGCCGGCGATGACATCGCCATCTTCCGGCAGGATGCCTCCGAACTGGCGCCGACCGACCCGGCGACAGTCAAATGGCTGCGACAAAAATTGGAAACCCTGCCCGCCGATCCTGCCACAGATGGTCAGGCGCTTTTCATCAGCCAGATGCTGTACGACATGAATGCAAAAACTGCCCTGCCGCTGATGTTGAAGTCCATGAAGCAGCGCGGCGCCCTCTTCCGTAAAGGCATGATCGAATTTTTGGATCAGGCAGAGGTCGCCCATGTGGACTTCATCCGCTTGTGCCAGCAAAGTTTGGAAGATCCCGAGCCGATGGTGCAAGAAGCTGCCGCCACCGCCCTGTTGAATTATCTCAATCATGAAGCGGGCACACGTAGCGCAGTCATCCCCGAAGATTCCATCCTGAATAGTTTATTCCTTCGTTTGGATGCTCTGCGCCTCGAAGAACAATCTCAACTCGTGACGTTGTTATTGAAGCGCGGCTCACCGGGACAAAGATCCAAAGCGCGCCTCATGCTGGAAAGCTGGCTTGACGCCGCTGAGTTGGATCATTCCAAGCTGGAAGAGGATCACGCCCCCGTTCTGGAAGCGGGATTGCTCGTCCTCGCCGAAACTGAGCGACAGGGCTTGATCGCCAAAATGCGTCCTGCCAATGCCGCCGAACTAAAGCACCTGAACAACACCCAACCGAATCGCTTCAAGGATCTGGTTGGACGCATGATCGATCATCCCAACCCCGCCATGCGCCGACAGTTGATTCCCGCCCTGGTACGGGAGAGTCGGTTGGCTGGCTGGGACGACCAGTATTGGTCACTGCAATTCCTCACACGCCTGCTCGATGACCCGGAAGAAAGCATCCGCTTGTCGTTGCTCGCCGAACTGGACGATGACGCCGCCACCATGCCACTCAAGCCAATTCTGTGGAAGGCGTTGAACGACCACGACTTGGAAATTCGACGTGCAGTTTGTAATCTGCCCATGCAGTTGGGACGTTTGGAGCTTGGTGAGCTTTCCAATGCCACCGAAGGCAATGCCATCCAAAATGACCTCAACCGTGCAGAAAGTGCCATCTACTTGTTACGGCGCGCCAACCAACGCGGAGTCCGCCCGGCGCTGACTCGTGTGACCGAGTCCCTGTTGCGAGATGCATATTGGTTCACGTTGCAGGGCATCACCCTGAAGGAAGTAGCCAGCACCAAATCGCAGCCACGTCCGGGTGTGCTCTTGATGGCCAATGCCTTGCGCGAAGATTCGCTCATGCTGGTGGAGCGGATTCTGTGGATACTCAGCGCCACTACCAGCGAAGAAGAAATTCAAGCTGTGAAGCGTGCTCTCCGGTCAAATGATGCGGCGGAACGCGCCAATGCCGCCGAGGCGCTGGAAGCCAATCTCCCACCTGCCACGGCGCGTCAACTTCAATATTTGTTGGATGGCTCCAGTGACGAAAAACTGATTTCCATCGCTGCGCAGGAAATGGGCTTGCATAAGCCAACGGTTACACAAGTATTGCAAGCCGCCTGGGTGCAGTTGAATCCCGATAAAACGATTCTTGCGATCCCGAGGCGACTGTACGCGTTTTACGCGGACGGTTGGCTGACCACCACGGCGATCCATTTGCTGACGGAAGCGCATCGCAGCGGACAAGTCGAAGCTGAGATTGCAATGCCCGTCGAAGCGATCCGCGCAGCGTTGACTGCCACCCTGCAAAGCGACTCGCGCGCCAATGTGCAGGAAGCGGCAATGCGCTCGTTGAAAGAATTGTCACCGAATGAAAAGGATGTTGCCATGTCTGCTGAACAACCTCTGACCCTGATCGAAAAAGTCATCTTCCTGAAGGAGGTGCCCTTCTTCAGCGAGTTGCCATTCCGCGAAATCTCCATCCTCGCAGAGATCAGCGAAGAGATGAGTTATCCCGCCGAGCACAAAATCTTTTCAGAAGGCGACACCACCAAGTCGCTGTATCTCATCATCAAAGGGCGCGTCTCGGTTCAACAGCAGCAAGCCCGCACAGGCTCCATTGTGCGACTGGCAACCTTGGGCGCAAAAAATTATTTCGCCGAAACTTCGTTGTTCGATGGCGCACCGCATCAAGCGGATATTGTGACTATCGAACCCGTGGATATTTTGCTCATCCGCCAATCGACATTGTTCACACTCGTTCGCCGCAGACCAGACCTGGGGTTGTCGCTGCTCAAGTCGCTGAGTCAACGCCTGAGAGAGACCTACGCCCAAGTCGCCCAAAGCGAACGCGCCAAACCGCAAAAGCTCGTCAGCCTGTTCGACAAACTCGAAGGTTGATTCGACCTCAAAGAGAAAATGCCCATGTTAACGTGGGCATTTTTTGAATCAAGTTGTGGTACATTTCGTGCCAATATTCATCAAGGAGCCGTCATGGAACAAAAAGCAGGTGCGCAGATCAGTCAGCGGGCTTTCATTCAATCGCTGGTTATTTTGTTCGTTCTGATGATGATCGCCGGGATTCTGACGCTGGTCGTCCCCGCCGGAAAATATGCCCGCATCAACACTGACGGACGCGAGACCATCAACCCAGCCTCCTTCCAATTCATTGAACGACCCGATTACCCCGTCTGGCGCTGGTTCATCGCTCCGCTCGAAGTCCTCGGCAGTGAAAGCGGATTGACCGTCATTGTCATCATTGTGGTGTTGTTCTTCGCAGGCGGCGCCTTCGCCGTGATGGACAAGACTGGCACATTGCGCGCCTTCATCGGTCGCATCGTGCGTCGCTTCAGCGGACAAAAATACGCCTTGTTATGGATGGTCTCGCTGGCATTCATGTTCCTCGGCGCAACCCTGGGAACGTTCGAAGAAGTCGTTCTGCTCGTGCCAGTGATGATCGCGCTTTCCTATTCCCTCGGCTGGGATGCGTTGGTCGGCTTGGGCATGTCCATCCTCGCCACCAACATGGGATTCTCTGCCGCGATCTCCAATCCGTACACGCTTGGAGTGGCGCAACAATTGGCAGGCTTGCCGCTTTTCTCCGGCGCGTGGCTGCGCATCATCATCTTTGCGGTTATCTATCTCATCTTTATTTCATTCCTCTCTGCCTACGCGCGCAAAATTGACAAAGACTCGAAAGCCTCACTTGTCCACGGTGAAGACTCGGCCGAACGTGAAAAATACAAAAGCATGGATGCGTCTTTTAGCGAAGAAGACCCAAAGCAAAATCGCGCCATGAATTTCTTTGGGCTTTTCCTCATCTTTATTTTCCTGACCATGCTCGCCGGTCCGTTCGTGCCCGCGATTTCAGATTACGCCCTGCCACTTGTGGGCATTCTCTTTCTCATCGGCGGGTTGGGAGCGGGTTTCCTCTCTGGTAAGGGCGGCAAAACCGTCTGGCAGGGACTCGTCGAAGGTCTGGGCGGACTCGCTCCCTCCGTGCCGCTCATTCTCATGGCCGCCAGCATCCGCTTCATCATCGACAGCGGCGGCGTGACCGACACGATCCTTCATGCGGCAGCCGAGCCGTTCAAACAGCTTGGTTCATTCCCCGCCGCAGTGGTCGTCTATGCACTGGCTCTTGGGATCGAGTTCTTCATCGCCTCGGGTTCTGCCAAAGCCTTTTTGATGATGCCCATCGTCCTGCCGCTTGCAGACTTGATCGGTGTCACGCGTCAGACTGCGGTGTTGGCGTATATCTTCGGCGACGGTTTTTCCAACCTCGCATATCCCACCAACCCCGTCCTGCTCATCAGCCTCGGTCTGACAGTTGTCAGCTACCCCAAATGGATCCGTTGGACAGCCAAACTTTGGCTGTGGGTCATCCTCGCTACGATTGCATTTTTAGGCGTCGCCGTGGCGATCAACTTTGGTCCATTCTAAAGAAGCGTTACAATTAAACAACCAAAGGACTTGCCATGTTCCAATCCGATCTATTCAAATCAGCCAACCAATTTTCCACACTCGATGAAGCTCTGAGTGCCATCCGCGGATTGAAGGATGATCCGCTCGCCAATGCGGGCACGAACATCGTCATCAGCCGCGGCAACCCGGAAGCGAAACTGCTCATCATTGGTGAAGCGCCCGGACCCGAAGAAAATATCAAGGGCAAACCGTTCGTTGGACGCGCCGGTCAAATGCTCGACAAGATCCTGCAATCCGCCGAATTCGACCCTGAAAAAGATGTGTACATCACCAACTCGGTCTTCCGCCTCCCGCCCGGCGACGATGGCAAGGCATTCCGCAAACCGACCGACGCTGAGATCGAGTTTTATCGTCCATATGTATTCGAGATCGTGCGCCTGATCAACCCGCGTATCATCCTGCTGACCGGGAATGTCGCCTGTCAGTCTATCCTCAAAAAGACGGGCATCACCTCCCTGCGCGGACAATGGACTCAAAGCGGTGAGCGCTGGATCATGCCGATCTTCCATCCATCCTATCTGCTGCGAATTCCTTCGCGCGAACCTGGCTCGCCCAAAGCCCAAATGTGGGATGACATCCGCGAAGTGCGGCGAAAATATGATGAACTGCTAGCCAAGTAAGCCAGGAAAAAGTCACCCTACAGGTGACTTTTTCTTTTTGAATCCTGACCGCTCTTGGTATAATTCCCGCCTACGATTTTAGGAGCAAGCATGAAATATCACATCTGGACCGAAGGCTGTCAAATGAACGTCGCTGACTCGCAACGAGTCGGCTCGTCCTTGGAACACCTCGGCTATTCTCTCACTGAAAAACCCGAAGAAGCGGACGTGATCGTCCTTAACACTTGCGTCGTGCGCCAATCTGCTGAAGACAAGGCGTTGGGACGTGTCAGTTCGTTTAAGAAGTTAAAAGAACAAAACCCCAACCTTGTCATCAACCTGATGGGCTGTCTGGTTGGGGTGCGCGGCGCGGAAAAGCTCAAGGCAAAGCTCCCTTATGTGGATGTCTTCTCGCCGCCGTCTGACCCGGCGCCATTGATCTCGCATCTGACGCAGGGTGAAATCCGTTCGCTTGAAGATGCCGAAACCACCCGCCGCTTCCTGATGATGGATGAAGAACTCAAATTACCCGTCGCTGAACAAGGGAAAACTGTCAGCGTGCATGTGCCGATTGTATATGGTTGCTCGCACGCCTGCACCTTCTGCATCATCCCCTACAAACGCGGCATCGAGCGTTCGCGCCCGGTCGGCGACATTGTCGGTGAAATCCGTTCGCTTGCCAAACAAGGCGTGAAGGAAATCACCTTGCTCGGTCAGATCGTAGACCGTTACGGCAAAGACATTCCCGATGGTCCAAACCTCGCTGCATTGCTGCGCATCATTCACGAAGTGGAAGGCATCGAACGCATCCGCTTTTTGACTTCACATCCCAATTACTTCGACGACGATCTGATCGAAGCGATTGCCGAACTACCGCGCGTCATGCCTCACATTGAGCTGCCCATTCAAGCTGGAGATGACACTGTCCTCGAGAATATGAAGCGCGGATACACACAGCAACAATTTCGCGATCTTGTGGAAAAGATCCGCAACCGCATCCCCGATTGCTCCATCGCAACGGATATCATCGTCGGCTTCCCCGGTGAAACCGAAGAACAGTTTATGGAAACCTATCGCGTCCTCGCGGACCTCAAGCTGGATGTTGCCCATTTGGCTCGTTACTCCGTCCGCGAAGGGACGGTTGCCACCCGCCGCATGGTAGATGACATCACCGACGAGGAAAAGATGCGCCGCTTCCGCATGTTGGAAGATTTGCAGGAACAGATCGTCGGCGAGATCAACAAGAAGTATCTCGGTGAAACCGTCGAGGTGTTGTTCGAAGAAAAGGTCAAGAACCGCTGGCGCGGACGCACGCCCACCAACAAATTGGTTTTTGTTGAAGCCGAAGAAGATTTACGCGGAAAGCTGCTCCCTGTCACAGTCACCTGGACGGGTCCGTGGTCGATGCAGGCGAATCTGATCAAACAGCCAGAATTGATTTCGCTGTAATTTCGTAGGGGCGGGTTGATCCCGCCCTTACGTTTTTCGGGGTTTATAATTTCGTCATCATGTCCTTCACCGAACTCTTCACCACCTTTGCCAATAACCTGCTGCCCATTATGCTTATTGCGGCGGCAGGCTATATTTTAGGGAAAACCCTCACCGTCGATTCGCGCACCATTGGGCGGATGGTCTTTTATATTTTCAGTCCGCTGCTCGTTTTTAATTTGATGGTCACCAGCCAGTTGAATTTAAAGCAAGCGCTTACCACTGTGGGATATACCGCCGCCGTGATTGCTGTCATGGGGGTGATCTCCTTTGCCTTGGGAAAACTCTTCCAGTTGGAGCGTCCGCAA
>JAHDWC010000032.1 GCA_023382575.1 Anaerolineales bacterium | reverse complement strand
AGGACTTTGTGAGCGCTAAAGGGAACTCGCCCTGGCCTTATCATCCCTCGATGGGATCTCGTGAAAAACAAAAGCCCTGCAAATAAGCAGGACTTTGTGGGCGCTAAGGGACTCGAACCCCTGACCTTCTCGGTGTAAACGAGACGCTCTAACCAACTGAGCTAAGCGCCCGGAGAACTCGCATTATAGCATGGGTCTCCCGCATTGTGGAATTGCCTTATAATGCTGACATCAAAACAGGAGACCTTCTCAATGACCGAACCGAAACCTCTTAATTGGACAGCCGAACCTGGGATTGGCTATTCCGTCATCCGCCGCGGCGATGGCGGTATGACCCTCACCTTCACCGACCTTTCCGATGCGACCCTCGCCCATTGGCATCAGTTCGCACTGGATCATCTGCTCGGTGCAGACCGCCGCACTCGCAACCTGTACGACCTGCGCGCCATGTTGGATATCCCGGAGAAAGCCGTCCGTATGGCAGTGGACGCCAACAGCGACCCCTCCGCGCGGAATATCCGCGTCGCAGTGGTGGTGGCGAGTGAAGCGGTCGCCGACGGGATCCGCAAGGTTGCCGCCCTGGCAGAGACCGAGTCCGCCTCCGCCATGAAGATCTTCACCGACATCAACGCCGCCGAAGCCTGGCTGGCGCGCCCATTGGACCAGATCGCGTAATGTCATTGCGAGCCGCAGAGCGGCGAAACGATCGACCTCCAGATCGTTGCAAGAGATTGCTTCGAGACTGCGTTCCTCGCACTGACATCTGATTATGAAATCATCAACCCTTCAGATCGGGAGTTTTACATTCGCATGGGGTTCCCGCACCTACGTCATGGGCATCCTGAATGTCACTCCCGATTCGTTTTCCGGGGACGGCATCCTCGCCAAAGGTGACGCCGCTCAACAGGCAGTCGCACAGGCGCGCGAGTTCATCCTGCACGGCGCGGATATTCTCGATGTTGGCGGCGAATCCACCCGCCCCGGCTCCGCCCCCGTCAGCGTGGACGAAGAGCTGGAGCGCGTCATCCCCGTCATTACAGCCTTGCGCCACAACTTCCCGCAGGTGCTCCTCTCCGTAGACACGTACAAAGCCCAGGTCGCAGAAGAGGCGCTGCGCGCTGGCGCGGACATTATCAACGACGTCTGGGGCCTTCGCGCAGATGCAGACCTCGCCTCCGTCGCAGCCAAATACAAAGCGCCTGTCATGCTGATGCACAATCGCAGCAACCCGGCCAGCGTGGAAGTCCGTGAGAAGCTCGGCGGCACCTACCTCGGCGCAGACTATGAAGACCTGCTCGCCGACGTGAAGCGCGAACTCCTGCACAGCGTCGCGCTCGCCGCAAAAGCCGGCGTGGACGAAACCCGCATCATCCTCGACCCCGGCATCGGCTTCGGCAAGACGCGCGAACACAACTTGGAGTTGATCGACCGCCTCGCCGAGCTTCGTGCGCTGGGCTACCCCATCCTCCTCGGACCATCCCGTAAATCGTTCATCGGCTTCACATTGGACCTGCCCCCCGACCAGCGCATCGAAGGCACTGCCGCGACCGTTGCCGTGGGCATCACCCGCGGCGCAGACATCATCCGCGTGCACGACATCAAGGAAATGGTGCGCGTCGCCAAAATGACCGACGCCATCGTCAGACATCATCAAACCCCAACCACAAAAGATAAACCATGAGCAGCGACTATTCCAAGGAACTCCTCCGCACGGGCATCATCGAAGCCAAATCGGGCAGCCGTGACACCGCCCGCCGCTATCTGGACCGCGCCATTTACATGGCAGGCTCGCACGACATCTTGTCCGAAGCCTGGTTCTGGATGGGCGAAGTGCTGGACGATCCCGCCGAGAAGCGCAAAGCCTTGGAGAACTGTCTCTCGCACGACCTGCATCACGCCCGCGCCCGTCGCGCCCTCGCCATCCTCGACGGCAAACTCAAAACCGCAGACGTCATCAACCCCGACAAGCTCCCCGCCCCGCCCACCGGCGCGCGCGAAGCCCAAGCTGACCGCTTCATGTGTCCCAAATGCGGCGGACGTATGGCCTTCTCCCCCGACGGCTCCGCCCTCGTCTGTGACTATTGCACCCGCCAGCACGCGCTGGGACTGGGCGCACGCGACGGAGCCGAAAAGGACTTCATCGTGGCCATGGCCACCATGAAGGGACATGGCAAACCTCTGCAGGAACAAGCTTTTCACTGTAATGGCTGCGGCGCCGAATTCATCCTGCCCCCCAGTCAAATATCCGCCAACTGCGCCTACTGCGACTCTCCCCACGTCGTCAACCTCGAGAACGCCAAAGACCTGCTTGCCCCCGACGTCATCCTGCCGCACGCCTTCGACCAAAAGCAAGCCACCCGCCTGCTCATCAACTGGGTCGAGAGCCACAACATCCAACCCGAAAAACAGGTCGACCTCCCACGCGGACTCTACCTGCCCCTCTGGACCTTCGACATTGGCGGCGAGATCAACTATTCCGGCGAAATGGTGCAATACGAATACAACGTCTTCACCGGCGAGCGTGAACGCAAGGTCATCAAGATCGAAGATAACTATCCCGTCATGGTCAATGACTTACCGCTTCCCGCCTCCCGCAAGTTGTCAGCTGTATTTATGAAGCTGATCCCCTCCTTCGACCTGACCCGCCTCAAACCCTACGACCCGCGCTTCCTGGCCAGTTGGCTCGCCGAAGTCTACGACGTCCCCATGGCCGACGCCTCCCTCGACGCCCGCAGCCGCGCCTTCAAAGACATCAAACGCCGCATGCCCCACCTCCTCAATGGCATCAACATCCTGCGCGCCTCTTCAGCCGGCATCATGATCGAGTCCTTCAAACTGGCCCTCCTCCCCGTCTGGATGACCGAACTCCCCTTCGGCGGACGCGACCACCTCATCCTCATCAACGGACAGAGCGGCATCGTCGCCAGCGACCTCCCCGAAAAAGAAGACGAAGACCACGGCGGCCTCCTCGGCTTCCTCGCCGACCTCCTCGGCGAATAACCTATCCCATGTCATTGCGACGGGCATATAGCCCGACGTGTGCCACGAAGTGGTAAGCAACCTCCTCAAAAACTGCCCTTCCATCGCATTGGGGGAGGGGCGGCGAGCTGTCCCTCCCATAGGGAGTAGGCAACCCCACTACCCCTCCCACCTCGCCACATTCCCAGCCAGATCAAACACCTCAACCATCAAGCGCCCTTCCACCTCCAGCGCAAAAACCCACACCGACCCATCCTCCTGCCGCGCCTCCCCCTGCGCCAACACATCCCCACCCGCATCAAAGACCTTCACCACCACCCGCGCCACCCACACATCATCGCTCGCAGACACCTCCAACCGACTCCCCACCCTCTGCACCCCGTGGATCACCGGCGCATGGAAGAAATCCGCCAGCGCAAGATTGTAGGCAGTCTTAACCGTCCCCGCCGCCAGCCGCGCATAGATCGGCTCCGCCTTGGACGCCGCCTTCGCATACATCGTCCCCAGCTTAAACCGTGACTGATGCGACACCTGCGCCTCGCTGAACACCCGCCCGCTGAAATCAGGCATATCCGCCACGATCGTCACCCCATCCTTGCGCAGCCGCAACACCAACTGATCGCCCAACTTCCCGCTTACCCCTTCAATGATCTTATTCTTCCGTACTTTAGCCATCTCAGTACCCTCTCTTGTCTTAGCTATATCTTGTCTATATCCTGTCTATATCCTAGCTATATCCTGGCTATATCCTATCTCTATTCTACTCCCAATGCTCCTCCGTCCTCCATCCGACTTTGAAAGCAAAAACCCACCTCCCTTCAGGCTCACACAGGGAAGTGGGTCACATCGGTAGAACAGCACAGCCCGAACTACTCGTTGTCCTTCAGATAACTTAACGCCTTCTGTAAAGCCTGACGCGCCCAACCAGCCGCGCGCCTCACCCCGGGATCGGCATCTTGTGCCGCCGCCTCCAGTGGAGCCAACGCGGACGGGTCCGTGTACCACACCAGGCTCACAGCTGCAGTGCAGCGCGTCAACGCCGCCTCAGACGTCAACAACTCCACCAGCACCTTCACGCGCTCAGCCTTGGCGTCGCGCGCATCCGCAAACATCGCCCCATAGCCCCATGTCTGCCCGGCCAGTTTCTCGATCGCATCTGGCGGCAGGTTAAGCTGGGTCCCCATCTCACGCATCTGCGTCTCCATATTGGCCAACATCGCATTCAGGTCTGCCACCTGCTTGTTGTTGAGGATGCTCATCCCCTCCGCCAGCCCCAGGCTGGCCCCGCCCAGATGCAGATTGAAAGCGTCATGCGTCGGAAAGGCCCCCTCGATCTGCGGCTTGATCCCGCTTAGCGTTTGCAGCGCCTCAGTGATGGCCCGATATAGCAGGGTCTTCTGACCATATAGGTCATCCTCATCGAGCAGGTTCAACAGGGCGGGCACGGCCTCTGTCGCCTGCAAATGTCCCAGGCTTTGTGCAATCGCGGCTTGGGTCGGTAGGTCGCTTTCGGGCAGGCGTGCCAACAGCGTCTCTACGCTTTGAGTATTCCCTGCTCGCCCCAGCGCCTCGATGGCCTTCGCTCGCACCACCGGGTCGGGGTCATTCGTCAGCGGCATTAAAAGCTCAGCCAGCCCATCCACCTTCGTCTCCACCAACAGGTCGATCATGAACGGGTTGGGGCTCTGGCGGAACGCTTCAGCGATTTGAGGCGCAGCCTTCCGCCCAAACTTCTGTAGCGCCTTCAGGGCTGGGGTGCCCACATGCAGTTTGTCCTTGCGCAGGAACGCCTCCAGCAAGGCAGGGATCGCCTGCGGGTCTTTGATGCGTCCCAGTCCCACCGCCGCGCGTTCGCGTACCGTGGCGGTTCGGTCTCCCAACGCTTCGATCAACGGCAGGGTGGCTTCCGGCGACTTGAGCGCGCCCAACGCCTGAACTGCATTTCTTCGTATCCGCCAATCGGGGTCTTGCAGGTCGGGCAGTAACAGGGCCGCCGCGCGCGGGTCCCTGCTCTGACCCAGCATCCGCGCCGCATCACAGCGTTTGGTCCAATCGGAACCGTGCAGGTCAGCGGCTAACGTCTCAAAAGGAACAGTGATCTTTGGCATAGCACTCCTCGCTTGGGCTCTCAACATTATCCCATGACGCTCAAGCCGCATAAAGGTTCCCCCGTATTCACATCCCTAAAACCCTCCCACAGGAGGGGGAAATACGGCACATCCTCCGGTGATATGTGGAGCCTCCGCGCGGGATGAACGGCACTTACCCCCCACACTCATTCATGCTATCGTAGCCTTGCATAACATTCTGGTTCCATTCTGGAGTATCCATGTTTCAAGACTTTGAACAGGCGCAAAAGTATGTGAAGGAATACGGCATTCAGGTCGTGGATTTAAAGTTCTGTGACCTCTGGGGGCGTTGGCACCATCTCACCATCCCAGCCAGTCAGTTCGCATCCAGCCTGATGGAAGAGGGCATCGGCTTCGACGGCTCTTCCGTCGGCTTGAAATCGGTCAAAGCCGGCGACATGGTCATGGTTCCCGACCTCGCCACTGGCTTCATCGACCCCTTCTGGGAGACGCCCACCCTCAGCTTCATCTGCCGCACCCTCGAAGCCGATACTCATGAAGTCTTCGCCAACGATCCGCGCAATATCGCCATCCGCGCCGAAGAGTATCTCATCTCCACCGGCATCGCCGACGAGAGCCTCTGGGGACCAGAGTTTGAGTTCTACGTCTTCGACAGCGTCAGTTTCGATAACGGTGTCAACCGCTCCAGCTACACCATCCAGAGTCACGAAGCGGATTGGAACAGTCACAGCGGTGGGCATGGACACTACATCCCCTTGCACGGCGGCTATCATGCCATCCCGCCCAAGGATCAGCTCTATAAAGTCCGCACCCGCATGATGTCTCATCTCGAGAAGCTGGGCGTTCCCGTCAAGTATCACCACCATGAGGTCGGCGGACCCGGTCAGTGTGAGATCGAAACGCCCATGATGGGCTTGCTGCAAGCTGGCGATGCTACCATGATCATCAAGTACGTCGCCCGCATGACCGCGCAGGAAAGCGGACAGACCGTTACCTTTATGCCCAAGCCGCTCTTCGGCGAGGCTGGCAGTGGCATGCACTTCCATCAGCAGTTGCGTAAGGGCGGCAAAAACGCCTTCTACGATGCCAACGGCTACGGCTGTCTCAGCCGTGAGGCGCTCTATTACGTCGGCGGACTGCTCAAACACGGTCCCGCCCTGTTGGCGCTCACCAACCCCTCCACCAATTCCTATCGTCGTCTGGTGCCCGGTTACGAAGCGCCGGTCAATGCCTTCTTCTCCCTTGGCAATCGCAGTGCCGCAGTTCGCATCCCTAAATACGCGACCCAACCCGAGACCGCCCGCATGGAATTCCGTCCGCCCGATGCGACTGGCAACGTCTATCTGATGCTCGCCGCCCAACTCATGGCCGGGCTGGATGGGATCAAGAACCGCATCGACCCCGCCGAAGCCGGATTCGGCCCCATCGACGATAACATCTTCGCCTGGAGCGACGACCAACGCGCCCACATCAAGCCCCTGCCTTCCTCGCTCAACGAAGCCTTGTCTGCTCTGGAAGCCGACCATGATTTCCTGACCGTGGGCGGTGTCTTCAGCGCAGAGATGCTCAAGCAATGGGTGGACTTCAAACGCAACGCCGAGTACTATGCCGTGCGCAACCGTCCGCATCCCTACGAGATGAGCCTCTACTTCGACGTATAACTCACCAACCATTTATCATTCAGGACTCTGCATCTTTCCATGCAGAGTCCTTTTCTTTGTTTATGCAAACTAAAGTAGAATCGCCTCATGCCCGTGTTGTGGCTCTCTCTGTCTTTTCTGGCTGGCATTGTGCTTGCCGACTTCCTTTCACTTCCCACCTGGGCATGGGCGTTCATCGCCTTTGCTTGCCTGCTTCTCTCGCTCTTCCTTCGCCGGTCTCAGATCGTTGCGCGTTCCGCCTTTCTCACGGCTCATCCCTTTATTCTTCTCATCCCCATCCTGCTATTCCTCGGCTCTGCATATTATCAATTCCGCCAGCCGACGATTGATGCCTTCCATATTGCCTCTTACAACGACCGTGACTACGACTTGCTCGTCACGGGCTATCTCGTCGAGCCGCCCGACTACCGCGATACATATACCAACCTCAAGTTGGCGGTCGAGGCGGTTGATACCGGGGATGGTGACTTGCCCGTCTCAGGTCAGATCTTGGTGCGCGTCGATCCGAACGAGGAATATATCTATGGCGGGCGCGTGCGTCTGCGTGGACAGTTGAAGACTCCGCCCGTGAACGAGGAGTTCTCCTATCGTGATTACCTCGCCCGACAGGGCGTCTACGCCTACATGACCAGCGCCGAGGTCACGCGCCTCCCCGGTAACGCCGGCGGACTCCTCGCTACGGCCATCTATAAGTTAAAGTCCAGCCTGTTGGAGAATACCTATCGCATCTTCCAGGATCCCGAAGCGTCGCTCTTTGCAGGTATCCTCTTCGGCGTGGATACGGGTCTCCCCAAGCGCCTGCAAGATGCGTTCAAGAATACGGGCACAGCGCCCATCATCGCTATCTCTGGCTTCAATATCGCCATCATCGCCGGGCTGTTCAAGTCTATGTTCAAGCACCTGCTCGGGGAAAAGTTCGGTGCCTTGATCGCCATCTGCGGGGTTTTCTTCTATACCATTCTGGTCGGTGGCGATGCCGCTGTATTTCGTGCCGCCGTCATGGGCAGCATCTCGATGTTTACTGTGCGGATCGGTAGAAAACAATGGACTCTGGGAACCCTGTCTCTGGTCGCAGTCATCATGGCATGGATCAACCCGCTGGTCCTATGGGACGTCGGCTTTCAGCTCTCGTTCTTCGCGACCCTTGGGCTGATTCTCTATGCTGAGCCTTTCTCCAACCTTACCGCTGGCTTTCTTGAACGGATCTTCCGCGTCAGTGACAGCACCCTGCTCCGCATCATCAACGACAACTTCATCCTCACGCTTGCGGCGCAGGTCATGACCATTCCACTGATGATGTATTATTTCCATCGCATCTCGCTCATTTCCTTCATCGCCAATCCCTTCATCCTGCCCGTCCAACCCGCGGTCATGATCCTCGGTGGGATCGCCGCCTTTGTCAGCCTCCTCATCTTCCCGCTCGGACAGTTCCTCGCTTGGTTGGCCTGGCCCTTCGCAGGCTACACCATTCGCATCGTGGAATTCTTCAATAGCGTCCCTCACGGTGTGATCGTTCTCGGGGATGTCCCCCTCTGGTTTATCTATATGACATACTCTACGCTTCTCTTCGTGACCTTCGGCTGGACCACCATCCAGGGTTGGTTCAAGTCGGCAGCTTTGTCCATCCGCTCCGTGGCGCTGACCGCCGCCTTCGCGCTGGCCTTCATCTGCATGATGCTCTTCTGGACGGCTTCCGCCAAATCTGGTGATGGGCGTTTCCATGTCACCTTCCTTGAAGTAGGCTCCGCCGACGCAGTCCTCATCCAAACCCCTGAGGGACGTAACATCCTCATCAACGGTGGTGCCAGCGCCTCAGAGCTTTCCGATGAACTTGGCAGGCGCTTGCCTTTCTTCTCGCGCAGCTTGGATTGGCTCATCATCGCTTCGACGCAGGAGGATCAACTAGCCGCCCTGCCGCGTGTCGTCGAGCGTTACGTCCCGAAGAATGTGCTTTGGAGCGGCAATGTGCAAGCCTCCTTCCCGTCACGCCTGCTGGATGAATACTTCGCCCAATACGAGATTCCCGTGGCACGCGCGGAGGTCGGTCAACGCCTCGAGCTGGGCGAAGGCGCCTTCATCGAGGTGCAAGCTGTCGGTCCGCGTGGCAGCGTTCTGCTGATCGAATATGGAAGTTTCCGCGCGCTCCTGCCCATCGGCGTCAGCGATGACACCTTCGAGACGTTGGAGTTTGGCAATGCCATCGGCAAAGTGGACCTGCTCCTGCTCGCGGATTCGGGTTACGCTCCCAGCAATCCACCCGATATCATTGAGAACCTAAACCCGCAGTTGGTCGTTATCAACGTTGCCGCTGGCGATGTGGATGGCTTGCCTCACGCCGAAGTGCTGGAAGCGTTAAGCGGTTACTCCCTGCTGCGTACCGATCGCAACGGTTGGATCGATGTCAGCACGGATGGCGTCGAGATGCGCGTCAACGTGGAGCGCGGAGAGTAGCTCAGGTTTTGGTTGTATAATGCCGTCAGTTTTTCCCGTCTTTAAAATCTGGAGGTATGCGCATGTCGGAGTTGCTGAAGATCACGAAGACTCAAGGGACAGTGACCGTTCTGCACCTTGAAGGCACGTTGGATGGACAGGCCGAGCCCAAGTTGTTGGAGATCGCTCAGGGGGAATACAATGCCGGCACGCGCTACCTGCTGATGGACTTCAGCCATGTGGCGCTTGTCACCAGTGCTGGGCTGCGCGCCTTGCACACCATCTACAAAATGTACACTCCCATGGAAGATGTCCAGGCTTGGGGGCGTGAACACGCCGACATGACCTTCAAATCGCCATACGTCAAGATCGCTCAGCCGTCTTCGCAGGTGCATTATGTCTTGAGCATCGCGGGCTTTTTGCAAAGCATTTACATCTACCCCACGATGCAGGAAGCGCTCACCTCTTTCTCTGCGTGAAACATGGGTCATTTTTTGCTCGCGGGCGGCGCGGAATTCGGCAGGGGCATGTCCGCGCCCGATCTGCGGGCCATTGAACTGGCTGGCGGTTTCGACGCGCCTCTTTGCATCCTGCCAACCGCCGCTGCGCCAGATCACAACCACAAACGGGCGGGCAATAACGGCGTCCGCTGGTTTCGACATTTGGGTGCGAAGAATGTCTTCGTGCTGGATGTAATCGACTCAACTTCAGCGAACGATGTTACCCTCGCCGCCTCCTTACGGACCTCGAAACTGATCTATTTGCTGGGAGGCTTTCCCCGTCATTTGGGCGAGACGCTTGCTGGAAGCTTATGCTGGGAAGCCGCTCTGGACGCCTATCGAAATGGGGCGGTCATTGCAGGCAGCAGTGCCGGCGCGATGGTGCTGTGTGAA
Source organism: Anaerolineales bacterium (assembly GCA_023382575.1). Taxonomy (GTDB): domain Bacteria; phylum Chloroflexota; class Anaerolineae; order Anaerolineales; family Villigracilaceae; genus Villigracilis. The sequence continues at coordinate 18,049 of JAHDWC010000032.1, read as the reverse complement.
CATTATTATGACCGCTACGAAAAAAGACTCCTGCGCGGGTTGAATCTGATTCCCAACGCCTGCGTCCTGCCGCATCACAACACGTTTGGGAAGGCTTGGGCGAATCAACTCAAGCAGTTGCTTCCCGATGCAATGCTCATCGGCATTGATGAATCCACGGGCATGCTCACTGACGCGGATGGTGCATGGCGAGTCTATGGCTCAGGGAAGGTCACGCTCTACCGAAGAGAGTCAACCATTGTGTATGGCAGAGGCGAGGAGTTTTCATTCTAAAAAGGGAATGGGTCACATGCCAGTCTACAATCTTGAATTCCAAATCCAGATCCAGGCTTCTCCGCAAGTTGTGTATGAACATTTGAGTGACCCGCATAATTTTGTGGGTTTGCAGCCATTGCTCACGTACGTAGACCATGTTGCGTTTGGCGAACAGGATGGAAAGAGAACGGTCTCGTACGAGACTGTGGAAGCTTTCCGCGGATTGGGGTTTGTTTTGTATCGCAATCGCATCCGCGTGCAGACGGTTTTTACGGATCCGCCGCGACAATATCATACGCGGGTGCATAGCTTCCCGAATATTACGTTGAACGTGGAATATACCTTTACGCCTCAAGCAGAGGGAGTGCTGGTGCAGGAGGCCATGCAGATTCAAGTACATGCCTGGTTGAAAGGCTTTGTGCTGAGGCAGGCAGCGCAGGCGCAGACCGCTTTGCTTGCCAACTTGAAAAAGCGCATGGAAGCTAAACGCTTATAAATTGATGTGCCTTAATCAAACTCTCAGTTTTATATCACCCTTCCGTAAGGAAGTTTCCGTACAATCACCACATCTTGAAGTGAAATGAAGAGAAGGAGAGATTGCCATGACCCATCCTTATAAATCTGTGCCAGTTCGTTCTTCCGAGATCACCCCCAAGGAAGCCTATCTTTCGCGGCGTGACTTTATCAAAGCCGCAGGGTTTATCGCGGGCAGTGCTGCGTTGGCCGCTTGTGCCCCTGAGGTCGCGGAAAATACCGGAGGCACTCCCGCTGTAGACCGTCCTGCCTTTACCGATGAATTGGGGGATGTTGCCAATACCTTCGAAGAGATCACCAACTATAACAACTACTACGAGTTCAGCACCAATAAGGAAGCGGTCGCTTCTTTGGCAAAGAACTTCAATCCCTCCCCGTGGACGCTTGAAGTGGGCGGCATGGTCAATAATCCGCAGACCTTTGGCATCGAAGACCTGCTGAAACTTTTCCCGCAGGAGGAACGCATCTATCGTCTGCGCTGCGTGGAAGCGTGGAGCATGGTCATCCCGTGGAATGGCTTCCCGCTGGCGAGTTTGCTCAAGATGGTCGAACCGACTTCTGCTGCCGAATACGTCCGCTTTGAGACGGTCTATCGCCCCGAAGAAATGAAGGGACAAGGCAGTCCATTCTATCCCTGGCCGTATCAGGAAGGTCTGCGCATCGACGAAGCGATGAACGACCTGACCCTGCTTGCCACTGGCTTGTACGGCGAGATGATGCCTACCCAAAATGGTGCGCCGATTCGCCTCGTCGTACCGTGGAAGTATGGATTCAAATCCATCAAATCCATCGTCAAGATCGAGCTGACCGACCAGCGTCCGCAGACTCTCTGGAGCACGGTCGCGCCGAATGAATATGGCTTCTATGCCAATGTCAATCCGAATGTGGATCATCCGCGCTGGTCACAAGCCTCCGAGCGGCGCATTGGCGAACTCTCCCGCCGCGAAACGTTGATGTTCAACGGCTATGGCGAACAAGTCGCAGCTTTGTACGATGGCATGGACTTAAGCCTGCACTATTAGAAAGTAGGTATGGGCGGCTCGAAGGGTCGCCCTTGTGTTCTTATGAAATTATTCGCTCGTTACACCCCGCTTCAAATTGCCATTCATGTCTATGCCTGGTCTGCCATCGTTTGGATCATCATCGAACTATTGACGGGTACTTTTTCCATCAACCCGATTCAGGAATTGGAGCAACGCACTGGACGTCACGCCATTACGTTGTTGGTGATGTCCTTGCTTTGCACACCGCTCAATACGATCTTTAAATTCCCCGAATTGCTCAAACGTCGCCGCACGTTAGGCTTGTATGCCCTGTTATACGCCACGGTCCACGTCCTCATTTTTGTGCATCTGGATTACGGTCTTGCATGGAGCCTGATCGCGCGCACGGTTTTCGATAAACCCTACATCATTGTTGGCGCGATCACTTTCTTCATGCTCATCCCTCTTGGGGTAACATCATTCGACATTTGGAAGATCCGCCTCGGCAAGAATTGGAAGCGTCTGCATCAAACCGTTTATCTCATCGCGCCGTTGGCAGTCTTGCATTATGCGTGGAGCAAGAAAGGCGACTTCTTCGCCCTCTCTGGCGACATCGTCCGCCCATTGATGTATGGACTTGTCCTCCTGCTGTTGCTGCTCATGCGGATTCCCGCTGTGCGGAAATATCTCGCTTCTCTTCCCACCCGCGGCCTGACCCTGTTTCAGAAAAAGGATCAACAACCGAAAGCGGATGCATCCTAAAATGTAAAGCTCGTCCGGGTTTGGGTCCGGACGAGCTTTTTTGTTAGAACAAGCCGCGGAAGAACAACAATAAACCGATCAATGCCAGCGGCACACCGACGATCGCACCGACAATGGTCAAGCTGACGATCACGCCGACGACGACCAGCACGATGCCGAGCACCATCGCCACGAAGCGCCCGGTCAGCTCGACGATCACCGCCAGCAGTTTCCAGATCGCGGCAAAGGGCCACAGATACCAGGGGATATGTCCTTTTTGTGCAGTCATAAGAAGCACCTCCATACTCCATTTACGCAGTTTTTTACAAAACGATGCAAGATGAAAGGAACTTAAGTAACTCTTCATGAAGAGGAGAGAGAGGACTATAATTTTATAACTATGCCTACAAAATCAAGAAAATCCACGCCTGTTATTGAAGAAGAACAATTCGAGGAAGAGGAAGTTTCCACCGTTCAAGACACGGAGGAATTCATCACCTTTAAGCGCAGTCATTTTTATTCTGTGCTGGTAGTGCTCGCCTTTGCAGTTGGTTTATTGGTCGGTTATGTTGTGTGGGGACGTTCCACCCCCGCTACGACAGTTGTCTCTGCCGGGCAGGAACCTGTCTACATCGAGGTTACGCCGCAACCCACAGCGACTCCTGTACCCGTTGTCTACGATATCGAGACGGAAGGCTTCCCCTCCCGTGGTCCGGAAGATGCGCCCATCACCATCGTCGAGTTCAGCGATTATCAGTGTCCCTATTGCTATCGCTGGCATCTCCAGGTCTATGACGCGCTCATGGAAGCCTACCCGGATAAGATCCGCTTCGTCTATCGCAACTTCCCGCTTTCCTTCCATCAGAATGCGCTGCCAGGTGCGGAAGCTGCGCTGTGCGCCGGCGACCAGAATGCCTATTGGGAATATCATGATCTGTTGTTTGCCAACCAAGACAGCATGAATAACCAATCGGGCACGGTCCTCGAACAATCGTTTTATAACGATCTCGCCTCCAGTTTGAATTTGGATGTGCCTGCGTTTGAAGAATGTATGACCAGCCGCAAGTATGAAGAGTTCATCCAAAAGGATATGCAATACGCCGCAACCCTGCCATTTGACTCCAATGGAGAGCCTGCAGTAGGTGGCACGCCCACCTTCTTCGTCAATGGACAGCGTCTGGGCGGAGCCTATCCCATCGAATACTTCGTACAGATCATCGAAGCTGAACTGGCAAAGACCCAATAAGGATCGGGCGGGCGTAATGCCCGCCCTTTTTGTTATCTTTATCTTAAAACTCCGTGCCGATTTTTATCCCAGTGGTAAGATAATGCCAATCCGTTGACAGGACGGATCGCCGCGACATGGAAGAGGACATTGCGGCAGACCCTACAAACAGAACGTCTTGGAGAGCAGACCATGAAACGATTTGTCGCCGTGGCTGGGAACATCGGTGTTGGAAAGTCCACGCTTGTCAAAATGTTGTGTGAAGAAATGGGCTGGGACCCATTTTACGAACCGGTCACTGAAAACCCCTACCTTGCTGATTTTTACAAGAACATGACCGCCTGGGCGTTTCATTCTCAGGTCTTCTTTTTGACCCATCGCCTGCGTTCACATTTCAATCTGGCGCAGCATCCCAATTCCGTGATTCAGGATCGCAGCGTTTACGAAGACGCGGAGATCTTCGCCTACAACCTTTATCAACAAGGCAATATGACTGATCGCGATTTTAAGACCTATCGCGAACTGTACGAGACCTCCGCACAATTTTTGCCGCCGCCCGATCTGGTTATCTACCTGCGCGCTTCAGTGGACACGCTCATGCGTCGCATCGACCAACGCGGACGCGATTATGAACGCCAGATCTCATCCGATTATTTGCAGAATCTAAACAACCTTTATGAAGGTTGGATCGAAAATTTCACCCTTTGCCCGGTACTTGCCGTCCCAGCAGATGACTTGGACTATGTTGCGCACAACGGCCACTTGCGACTGATCGCATCAAAAATAGACGCAAAGTTGACCGGCAAAGAGGAAGTGGTCTTCGAGCCTGAAGAAGTGGCCCGCGCCGCAGAAGACTAACTTTCGATAAAATAAAAAAGAGTTGCGAGATCACTTCGCAACTCTTTTTTTATTTGCTGGTTGGATTTATGCTTTTCCCAACACCATCGCCAACAGCGCCATTCTCACATACAGACCATACTCCATCTGACGGAAGTAAGCGGCGCGAGGATCCTCATCAAAGTCAACGCTGATCTCGGTCACACGCGGCAGCGGATGCAGGACCGCCATTTCTTTCTTCGCAACTTGCATAACCTGCGGGTCGATCACATACGCGCCTTTGACCTTCTCATAGTCTGCCGGGTCTTCGAAGCGTTCCTTCTGTACGCGAGTCACATACAAGATGTCAGTTTCGGGCAACACCTTTTCCAGTGAGGCATACTCTGCCTGTGGGATGTTCTTCTGTGCCACTTCATCCATCACTTCTTTGGGCATGCGTAAAATATCCGGCGAGACGTAATTCAACTTGATGTTGTTGAACTTCGAAAGCAATCGCGCCAGCGAGTGGACGGTGCGACCATATTTCAGGTCACCGAGCATGGTCACGGTCAGGTTATCGAGATGGCCAAGTTCCTCCATAATGGTGAAGGTATCGAGCAGGGCCTGGGTCGGGTGCTCACCTATGCCATCCCCTGCGTTGATGATCGGTTTGCGCGCTGCCTTCGCTGCGATTGCCGCCGAGCCGGTTTCAGGGTGACGCAGCACGATCACATCGGCGTAACATTCCAACGTACGGATGGTATCGGGCAGGCTCTCCCCCTTCGACACGGACGAATACTTCACTTCATTGATCGGAATGACCGAGCCGCCAAGGCGTTCCATTGCCGCTGTAAATGACGATGAAGTTCTCGTAGACGGCTCATAAAACAAGTTTGCGAGAATTTTTCCTTTCAACAGATCGAACGTCCCGACGCGCTCGACCATGCCGCGCATTTCGTGCGCCACGCCGAAGACATATTCCAGGTCTTCGCGGCTGAATTGTTTGACGGAAAGGATGTCCTTGCCATACCAGGCGGCATGTTTATTCTCGCCGAAGGGCAGGTAAGGGGATTGGGAATCGGTTGGCATTTGTATCTCCTTGTATTGCGTTATTTTTATTTTTTCACAGCGAATAAATGATTCGCCAGCGGAATGACATTGATCAATGGTTCTTCGTAGGGATGATTCCTTTTAATGACTTTGAGCGCCTCCTCAACCAGTTCCCGCCTGCAATTGATTTCCATTTTGTATTCTGTCCCTTCGCTGATTAAGCCCACCTTGCCCTCGAAGGGATTGGCACCCTCCAGCGGACGGTACGATCCCTGCACGAGATACATAGCCATGCAGTGGTCGTAGTTCCCGATCCGCCCGACGCCGATCTTCGCCAGTTCGTCGCGGATTTTCAACGTGCATTCTTGCGGGACAAAAATCTCAAGTTTTACATCGGTAAAGTTTTGCATATAACTCCAATCTTAAGAAAAAAGCCTGACAATTAATTGTCAGGCTTTTCGAAAACGAAACTGAAACCAAAGAATGCGTCCGGTCGGGACTTTTCAAACGGGTGAAGCAGGGGATTTCCTCGAAACATCGGCGCTGATTATACACGCATTTACAAACCTGCCAATGGTTCCACGTCCAATCCGTTGGCGGTGGCGATCTCTTCAAAAGTGATCTCGATTTCGTCGAGGAAGTGATCCAAACCTTCGACCTTCTCTTTGAACCCAGCGCCCATCAACCCTAAGTCGGAGCAGGCGTTTTCCCAAAATTTGAGGTGGTCGCCGCCCAGCATTTCGGAAGATAAGGTCCAGGTTTGTAGGAGGGGCCAGAGCGCGGAAAGGGGCGTCTCGCTTTCGAGCAAGGCTTTGATGGCTTTGTCGTAATAGTTCAGGCGCGCCGGGTGGATGCGCTCATCCACGCCCGGTTTTTCACTGGCGAGTTGGAACGCAGATTTCCAGTCTGCCAGCCAGCCTTTGAGCGCATCTGGGTTGACGCGATTGGCGCCAAGCAACCCATAGACCGCCGAGATCATGCCTTGTTTTTGTGCGGCTTCGGCGCGGGCGGGAAACTCCAGAAGCAGGCGGCGCTCCTGAATGGGCGGACCGCTCAATTCGGCAATGGCATTGACCGCGTGGAAAAGTGACTTCAAATATTTTTTGATGTCTTTTGAACTGGCATCCGTTTCAAGTTCAGAGATGTCCATCCAGATGCCGCGTCCATGCGTGAGCAAAGTTTTACAGCGTTGCAGCATCAGCGGTGGTTGCTCGAACTCGAAACCGGCGCGCAGACTGGCTTGCACGAAGTCGAAGAATTTTTCGCGCTCATACAAAAGGACCGGATCGTACATCTCATAGCCGAGCCACGGATCGCCGCGCAGCTCACGCGGAGATTTGAACTCGTCCTTGGCGCGACGGCTGATGTCAATGTGGAAGTCGGGTGTGAGTTTGACGAACTCGCGCGTCTTCGTCGGCTGGGATTTATGGACGAAGACAAGGTCGATGTCGGCTGTGCCGCCAAGCATGGGATTGGGTGTGAGCAGAGAGCCGGTCAGGTAGGCGGCGACGATATCGGGATCGTTATACGCCCGTTCCTGAACGGTTTCTTTGGCGATGCGTAAAAGGGAATCGCGTGTGACTCGCATGGTTCCTGCCTAGGTCAGCGGCAGGGCTGGTTGGAATGGCGCCAGCCCCAACGTCTCGCGGATGCGGTTTTCGATGAACTTAAGATGCTCTGCATTGTGGATGATATCCAACTCATTGGTATCGATCTTCAAGATCGGTGTGTGGTCGAACGGTTTCGAGAAAAACTCCTCGTACGCCATGTTTAATTCATGGATGTAGGCGCGTTCCATCTGACGTTCGTACGGCCTGTCGCGGAAGGCGATGCGCTGCATGAGCGTGTCGGTGGTGGCTTGTAAATACACCAACAAACCGGGCTTGGGGATCTTTTCACCGAGCGCCTCATGGACTTTGTGATACATATCCAGCTCATCGCCTTTGAGGTTGATGCCCGCAAAAAGCGCATCCTTCGCAAAGGTGTAATCCGCGATCAGGTTTTTACCTGCCGCAAGCACATTCGGCACATTGTTGTTCTGCTGGCGGTAACGGCTCAGCAAAAAGAAAATCTGGGTTTGAAATGCATAACGGGCACGGTCACTATAAAAATCGGAGAGGAAGGGATTCTCCTCGAAAATTTCCAAAAGGACTTCAGCGTCAAAGACCGGTTGCAGCAGGCGGGCGAGCGTGGTCTTGCCCACGCCGATCACGCCTTCAATGGCGATATACATGAAAAAAAGCTCCCTGAAAGATATTATTCAAAGGATACCATAAAACCGTTACGTTATAATTTTATCCATGACCCGCATTTGCATCACACCCTTCGTGCAGGGCACGGGTGGCATGGCATCCTTTCGGTTGAAGTTCGAGCAGGGATTGAAAGCCCGCGGCATCGACGTGACTCACGACCTGGGCGACAAGTCTGATGCGATTCTCGTCATTGCGGGCACACGCTTCCTACTTGACTTGAAGCGGGCGCGGCAACGCGGCATTCGCATCGTCCAAAGATTGGATGGCATCAACTGGGTACAGCGCGTGAAATGGTCGGGGCTCAAATACACCGTTCGTGCAGAGTATGGCAACTTCATGCTTGCGCTCATCCGCAATCGCTTTGCAGACAAAGTTATCTACCAGAGTCAATTCATCCGCCAGTGGTGGGAAGATTGGTACGGCGTGGCAAAAGTCCCTGCAACGGTCATCATCAACGGCGTGGACTTGAACGCCTACACACCCAATGGAGAGCATGAGCGCCCCGCGGACAAGTATCGTCTGCTTTTGCTCGAAGGCAGCTTAGCACGCGGACTAAATTCTGGTTTGTTTCACGCTGTTTCCATCGCTGAGAAAATGTCGGCAAACTATCCGATGGAAGTTCTTGTGGCAGGTGTTGTGGACGAATCCACCCAGCGCAAATTACAAAGCCGCATCCCTGTAAAATTTCTTGGCACCGTCCCGCGGGCAGAGATTCCAAAGCTGGCGCGTTCTTCGCATCTGATGTACTGCGCCGAAGTCAACCCGCCCTGCCCCAATTCGGTCATCGAGGCGCTGGCATGTGGTTTGCCTGTCATTGGTTTTGACAGCGGTGCCCTCAAAGAGTTAGTGACCGGTGAAGCGGGGCGTATCGTCCCCTATGGAGCAAACCCGTGGAAGTTGGACATGCCGGATGTGAACGCGTTGGCATTGTCAGCGGGGGAAGTGTTGGAGAAACAGGATCAATTTCGGGCAGCAGCGCGGAAGCGTGCTGAGTCTGCGTTGGGGCTCGACCAAATGGTCGATTCCTATCTCAAGGTTTTGCTGGAGGATTGAGTCATGGATAAGGAAGTCCACGAGTTTTTGTTGAAGCATTTGCAAGGGATCATGACAAACGATATCGCGTCGTATCATGAAACGACGGCGGAGGATCTGACGTTGTATGAATGGTGGGTCACGCCGCATCGTCTGGATGGACTACCTTTCCATGAATTCATGATGACTGCCAACGCCGAACGCGGCGCGGTCTTCGGGGCAGAGCAAGCCGGCCAGACACGCTTCGATCTTGCGAATTTGTTGATCCAGCGATATGGCGATACTGCCATTGCGAGTTATACGCTGTTGATCAGCACATCGCTGGGGACTGGCGTGACAGTTGCGGTTCATAACGAAAGCCGGGTGATGGTGAAATTGAATGGCAATTGGAAAGTGGTGCATGTGCATAAGTCACCGGCTTATTCTGCGCCGCATGTGGGATAAAACTTCTATGTAGGGGCACAGCATTGCTGCGTCCCTACGATAATTTATGAAAAATCCTTCCCGTTCTTATGATTTTCTCTGGCTCAGCATTGCCCTTCTGCCGTTGATCGGGCTTTCGTTCATGCTCACCGTCCCAGCGCAGGATTATTGGTGGTATCTGCGCTTGGGCAGGGATATTCTTGAGCAGGGTGCGCTTCCGCTTGTGGATACGATGAGTCATAGCCGTGCGGGGGAGCCGATTTTCTATCAGCAATGGCTTTCTGGAATCATTTTCTATCTCGTGTACCAGACAGGTAATGCGCCATTGACCTTTCTTCTGCGTGCTGTGTTGATCGGGCTCACATATGGTTCGATCTGGTCTCTGATGCGTTCCCACGTGGGCGCGCGGACAGCGACAGTCCTTTTGGTTATCCTTGGTTTGGCTACTTCGAATAACTGGATGATCCGTCCGCAGTTGTTCGCTTATCCGCTATTTTTACTTTGTTTGTTTGCGATCTTTGAATGGCAAAAAGGAAGTATTCGCCTGCTTTTTCTTTTGCCTTTGTCTGTTTTGTTGTGGGTGAATGTACACGGTTCATTTGTTCTGCCCTTCTTGTTGGCAGGCGCGGCGCTGATCTTTGGAAACGGGGATCGCAAGTTGATGTTCTATACCATCCTGTCCATGCTCGTTGCCAGCCTGCTCAACCCGCATGGATGGGGCGTCTGGCGTTACCTTGTTTTCATCCTCAATAATCCATCCGATTATCTCTTCAGCGTGGAGTGGCGTCCGCCCACCAATGCCGGTTGGCAGATGAACATTTTCTTTGCATGGATGCTTATCTTCCCTGTGCTCGCCGCATTATCCAAACAAAAACTGACCTGGCTCGAATGGGTTCTTTTCCTCGGGCTTGGTTGGCTGGCATTTTCAGGCATCCGTTATGTGATTTGGTTCATGTTTTTGCTTGCCATCTTTACGGCAAAATTCATCAGTGAGTGGACGAACACATATATTGACAAGCCCATCGAGAAGATCAATCCACGCATCAACATGGCGATTGCGATCATGTTATTGCTGACATCATTGGTCTTCATGCCGGGTGTCCGCGATTCGTGGTGGAAAGGTGCGCCGGAACTATATGAACTATCCACCACACCGATTGATGCAGTGGAATTTCTGAAAGACCGCGCAGACCTGCCCGGTCCGATGTGGAACGATTATGCCTTTGGCTCCTACCTTGAATTTGCGCTTCCATCCCGCCCTACCTGGATGGACACACGCATGTACAGTTTCTCGCAGGGGCAATGGGAGGAATATGTCCGCGTGACGAATGCGGATGGCTGGCAGGACATGTTTGATCGTGAAGGTATCAATTTGCTTGTGTTATCCAAAGCGGCGCAGCCAAACTTAATTCAAGCGGCAACAGTTTCTTCATCTTGGTGCAAAGAATATAGTGACGAACACGCCATCATCTTTTCCCGTTGCGAGGCGAAATGAACTTCAACGGAAAATTGGGGTTACAGCAGCGCGTCCTGCCGAGTTATCGCGTTCCGTTTTTTGATCTGCTTGCGCGTCATTGCAATGGCGGTATGAATCTCTTTGCCGGGAAGGCCCGTCCTCAGGAGATGATTGCAGGCGGCACAACCCAAGTTGCCCGTCATGTGGAGGCGAAAAACATCCATCTCTTCAACGGCAGATTCTATCTTTGTTATCAGCAGGGATTTTTGGATTGGCTTGCAGATTGGAATCCTGATGTACTCATCATGGAAGCCAACCCGCGTTACCTCGCTTCGCCCTCCGCCGTGAGTTGGATGCACAAACGCGGACTGCGGGTCATTGGCTGGGGGTTGGGCGCTCCCAAACAAAGCGGACTTTGGAGACGCTTCATCGGTCAATTCGACAGGATGATCGCCTACAGTCAGCGCGGCGCAGATGAGTATGCTGAGTTGGGCTTTCCGCGTGAGAAAATCTTCGTGGCGCATAACTCCGTTTCCTCAGCGCCAATCTTACCAATGCCCAGCCGACCTTCGGACTTTGACCTTCGCCCCACGCTCTTATTTGTCGGGCGCTTGCAAGCTCGCAAACGAGTCGACTCGCTCCTTCGTGCCTGTGCCGAAATGGAATCCCAGCCGCGTCTGCTCATTGTTGGGGATGGACCAGAACGAGAGTCTCTGGAAATTCTGGCAAAGGAGATGTATCCATCCGCGGAGTTTGTCGGTGCGAAACATGGCGCGGAGTTGAAACCATACTTTGAGCAGGCAGATTTATTTGTCCTGCCTGGCACGGGCGGTCTCGCCGTTCAGGAGGCGATGAGTTATGGCTTGCCGGTCATCGTGGCAAAAGGGGATGGCACACAGGATGACCTTGTCCGCGCTGGGAATGGCTGGCAGATCGAGCCGGAAAATTATGATGCGCTGGTTGCGACAATAAAAAACGCGCTATCTGATATAGCGCGTCTGCGGGAGATGGGGATGGAATCATTCCGCATCGTTTCAGAAGAGATCAACATCGAGAAGATGGCGGAGACCTTTGTGAAGGCGTTGAATTCAATCAAAATGTAAGGGCGACCGCTGGGTCGCCCTTACAAATTACATCTTTTGAAGTTGGATCAACCTATCGATAAACTGTTTCTGACCTGATGCATAGTGTGTTGCCAGCGAATTCAAGCGGAAGGTAAGAGCCCGGCCGTCTTTAAGCTCAACGACGAACATCTTTTGATTGAGAAATCCACTCGGCTTGATGGATTTGATATCCGAATATAAGATTTCACCTAATTCCTTGTTCATCATTTTCAATGAGGCGATACCCATCTCGGTGGCGATGACAAACATCCGTTTGCGGGTGAGGGCGGCGAAGAAATATCCGTCACCAATCAGGCTCAAGCCGCTGCTGACCACAACTTGTTTCAACGATTTGGTGTAGAGAAAGCCTGTGAGTTCGATCCCCTCTCCGGGGTCGAGATGAGGCGCAAGCTCCTGGTGGATGAATTCATCAAATTTGTGCATCAAAGCTCCTTCATGATCTCATCTTTTTTGCGTTCGTATTCCACCTGTGAAATGAGATTCTTATCGTGCATTTCCTTGAGTTCAGACATACGCTCAAGCGGACTTTTGCCTTTTGCCTTTTCGGTTTGCTTTAGATCAGTTGCCAGTTCGCCGAAGTTTTTAGGAAAGAGAATGTGCTCGCGAAAATAGATCAGGATGATGATGAATATGACGAGGGAAATCATAAGCCCCGTCACCGCAATGGATGCGAACGTGATGTTCCTGCCGTCACAATAGATGTTGTGCTGCCACCCCACCTGACCGGGCTTGTAAGAATATTGTGTGGTCTCGATGGAAAATTCGCCGGAACACAAAAGCGGTTTTGAGATCGTGTTGATGGCGGGAAAGAAAGCCCCAATGGCGGCGGTGAAGATCGTGTACCCCAAAAACAAGCTGACGCCAAATGCAACAGTGATCCATAACCAATTCGGTTTTCTCATAGCTCTCTCCTTAGAAGTGGACCGTACTTTAACGCCAATCGGTTTTTGGAAAAATCACCCAATGTGACTATTTCTCTGCCTTGTCCAAATCCTTGCCGATGTCACGTTGAAAATCCCAGGTGAGATAATCGAGGTTCATGGGCAGCGACAATTCCAGCGTGTACAGATATTGCAACTCCAACTTCACGCTTCGCGGACGACATTCAAGCAGATGCCCGCCGCTGGTTTTTTCGTCGGTGAGAAAATGCAAATGCACGCCTGGCACGCTGAGTGACGCCATGAAAGCTGGTGTGTAAAAGCCAACCATTTGCCCACTGACGTTATGGAACTCGAACGTCGGCTGTTCCTTCGCCACCTCCACCAGCGGACGGTAATTTTCCTGCTTCGGCACCGAGCGCGTTTTGACATAGGCAAACTCGCCAGTGATGCGAAACGCGTAAAAAATATTCGGCGAAGGCATCAGGTCGATCATCCAGCGCAGAAAATCTTCGTAGGTCAAATCGCCGGTGAGTATTTCTTCGCTGGCAGGCTGAAAGAATGTCACACAAGCGAACGGGGTGCAAACATCATCGTCAGTGACTTGATTCACCTTCCCGTCTGCCCCGACGCGATAGATCTCGCCATCCACCATCATCATCTCGCCATCGAGGTCGTTGAAGGTGCCCAAACCAAAGTCACCATGTTTGCGGATTTCATGGAAAGGGATGTTTTGCTCGTAAATGCCTTCGACGAGCGAATTGACCGGCGCGCATAAATAGATCTTATTTTCCGCGCGCCTCTTTCTGGACCTGCGAATCGTGGTTCGTTCCATGGTTTTCTCTACCCGTAGCTTGGCGTGTCGCCGACGATTTCCCAGCTGCGTTCCAAGGCGATCTTCTTCAACTTCGCATCGGGATAGACTGCCACCGGGTGATCGGCATGCTCCAACAATGGGACATCGAGGATTGTGTCACCGTAGGCAACATCCACCCGATCCACGCCGAGGCGACTGAGCACCTGCTCGATCTTCTTTTCATTTGCTACCAACTCCCCGACCATTTGTACGCGTCCATTGACGATATCGACAGGCGTACCGATCGTCTCTGCACCGATTCGTTTTGCAAACGGCTCGATGAACGGCTCGACGACGCTGCTGGCGATGTAGACCTTTGCGCCCTCTTCGCGATGCTTGACGAGACGCGCAACCACATCCTCGCGGCGTTTCTTCCACAGGTTGTGTTCCACTGTCCATTCAGAGGCGTGTTTGACGACTTCGGGGTTGGCGTTCTTGATATAAGACAAACTATCGATCATCAACTTTTGTCCCCATGACTGCCAGTCGATGATGCCATTCTTTGCCAGTAAATACGAAGGCATGATTGACGCCATGTACCAATTGGCGCGTAATTTGCTCTGGTTATGTTTGATCCAATCCACCAGTCCGAGGAACGGCGAGCCAGTGGTGAGGGTTCCCATCATATCTGAAACGACAATCATTAATAAACTCCTTTGGCGATTAATTCAGGCGATTATAAACCCCAACCTGTTATGTCACTGCGCTGTGTTGCCGCCATCCACCAACAAGAGATGACCTGTCACAAACGACGAATCGTCCGAAGCTAAAAACAGAACGGCTTTGGCGATCTCTTCCGGAGTGCCAAAACGACCCATCGGCAAATATTCGCTGGCTTCCTTCACGGCTTGTTCAAGGATGACCTTCTCATCGCCTTCGAAATATCCCTTTTCCAGCCAACGATCCACGAAGGTATCGCCTGGGCAGACCGCGTTGACGCGAATCCCTTCACGCGCATAATCCAGCGCCATTGCCTTGGTCATCATCCCGACTGCGCCCTTGCTCATCACATAGGGGAAAGCATCCTTGCCCGCCACCACTGACCAATCTGAACCGTTATTAACGATCACGCCACTGCCTTGTCGGCGCATGTGTGGCAACACGAACTTGCTCATGCGCCATACTGCCGTGATGTTGATGTTGATCGTGTCTTGCCAAACCTCCTCGCTGGTCGTCTCAGCCGTTCCCTTGGTGACAATGCCTGCGTTGTTGAAGAGAATATCGATGCGATTAAATTCCTTAAGCGCGACATCGACAACTCTCTGACAGTCTTCTGGCTTTGAGTGATCTGTCTCTACGAAAACGCATCGGACTCCCCTTTGCCTGCATTCTGCTTCGACAGCCTTCCCCAACTCGACGCGTCTGCCTGTGAGGACAAGATCCGCTCCCTCGTCCGCGAAAAGAAGCGCTGTAGCTTTCCCGATTCCAGATGTTCCACCGGTAATGATGGCGGTTTTGTTTTTTAGTCTCATATCTTCTCCTTGGTTGTCCATCGTCCGAAGTATAATCCCCTATTATGGACAGCAAGACCCTCAACGTACTCGAATATCCCAAGATCCTCGACAAGCTCGCAGGCTTCTGCGATTTTTCCGCTTCGATGGAATTGGCTCGTCAGCTTGAGCCAACCGACTCGTACGATCTGGCGGTTTCCCGTCTTGCCGAAACGACCGAGGCACGCAAACTGCTTTCGATTCAGGATGTGAGCATTGGCGCGGCGCACGACATCCGCCAGGCAGCGGACCTCGCCGCTCGCAGCGGAGTCCTCGACCCGCACATGCTGTTGGACGTGAAATCCACGCTCATTTCGTGTCGCGAATTGAAGAAGGCTTTCGATAAAAAAGAGTCGGAATATCCTTGCCTCTTTCAGATCGTAGTCGGTCTGCCTGATTCGCACGGCATCGTGGATGCCATTTCACGAGTCCTCTCTGAACGCGGCGAAGTGCTGGATTCGGCTTCCGTCAAACTGGCGGATATCCGCCGCAATCTGCGCATCGCTCACGACCGCTTGATGAGCCGCTTGCAAAAATATGTGACCGATTCCAAGACCGTGTCCATGTTACAAGAGTCGATCATCACCCAGCGTGACGGACGTTATGTGATTCCGTTGCGGGCTGAATTCAAAGGCAAGATCAAAGCCATCGTCCATGATCAATCTTCCAGCGGCGCGACCTTGTTCGTGGAACCACTACCCATTGTGGAAGCCAACAACGAGATCCGTGAATTGCAGTTGGCCGAACGCGATGAAGAGCGCAGAATCCTTGCCGAGGTTTCGGCGCTTGTCGGCGCACATGCCAGTGAATTGAAATATGGCATTGAGAATCTCGCCGTGCTCGACCTTGCATTTGCGAAGGCAAAGTATGCAGATGATCTAAGAGCTAGTGAGCCGCTGCTGAAAGAACCGTCAAAGGTCAAAGGCAATGCCCTGAGTTCATCGAATGTTCAAAAGTCAGACGGACTGCGACTTTCAACCTTTGACCTAAAGTTAATCCAAGCCCGCCATCCATTGCTTGATTCGGAAACCGTTGTGCCGATTGACGTCGATCCGCGCGAAGGGACGCGCGCTATCGTTATCACTGGTCCAAACACGGGCGGCAAAACCGTTTCGCTTAAGACTGTCGGCTTGCTGGTGGTCATGGCGCAAAGCGGACTTCACATCTCCGCGCAAAGCGGCTCAGAACTGCCCTTCTTCAAATCGGTCTATGCCGACATTGGTGATGAACAATCCATTGAGCAATCACTTTCCACCTTCAGCGGACATATCACCAATATCATCCGCATCCTCAAGGTGATCGATCATCGTTCGCTGGTCATTTTCGATGAACTCGGCTCAGGCACCGATCCGCAGGAAGGTGCCGCCATCGCGCGCGCGATTTTGAGTCATTTGTTGGAAGTCGGCTGCATGACCCTCGTCGCGACACATTACCCTGAATTGAAAACCTTCGCGCATTCGACGGAAGGCGTGGTCAATGCTTCGCTGGAATTTGACATCAAGACGCTTCGCCCGACCTACAAGTTGACCATTGGTCTCCCGGGCAGATCCAACGCCTTAGCCATCGCCCAAAAGCTGGGACTGCCGCACTCCATCATTGAATCCGCGCGTGCAGAGATCAATCCGCTGGATTTGCGCGCCGATAAATTATTGGATGACATCCGCAAGGAACGCAACCGCACTTCGCGTGAACGTGAAAAATTGGAGAAACAGCGCGCCCGTCTCGAAGCGCAAAATGCAGATTTGGCAAAACGCCTTGAAAAGATAGAAGACGAACGTCGCGAAACGCTTGCCAAAGCCCGCGCCGAAGGTGAATTGGAAGTTGCCATCCTTAAACGCAATATTGACTCGTTGAAGTCACAGTTGAAGAAAGCCAGTCAGCCGTTGCAAGCCATCAAAGCCATCGAAGAGAAGATGGAAAAGATGGAAGAGAAAGTAGAGCAACCTGTCGAACGTCAAATGTCGAAGGTTGAAGTTCAGACTGGCGTAGTGAAACTGGGCGAGAAGGTCACTGTCAGCACGTTGAATGCCGATGGTGTGGTGACCGCTCTCGGCGAGGCGGATGCGGAAGTGCAAATTGGGACGATCCGCGTGCGGGCGAAGCTGTCGGATTTGATTCGAAAGTCAACTGGTGAGGCAGTTGAGTCAAAAGTTAAAAGTCAAAAGTCAAGCGACCCTCGGCCTTCGACTTTAGACTCGAAGAAATCTCCCGGCATGGAAGTGGATTTGCGCGGACTCATGTCTGAAGATGCGCTCGACAAGATGGAACGCTATCTGGAGCAGGCTTATCTGGCAGGACTACCGTGGGTGCGAATCATTCACGGCAAGGGGACGGGCAAGCTGCGTCAGGCGGTGCGCGATGCGCTGCGTGGACATTCTTACGTGAAGTCATTCGAGGAAGGTGGCCGGACCGAAGGTGGTGAAGGTGTGACCGTGGCCAAGTTGAACGCGAGCTAGAATTCCCCAATATGGGTGATGCGGCTAGACTTCCGAAGTCGTTTGTTTGAATTTATAATTTTCAAAACTCAACTGGGAGCCGCTCATGACGATTGACGAAGCCATTCAAAAAATGACCGATCTCATCAAGGCCGCGTGTGCGAGTGCGGAGGTGAAATCTGCAAAGATGTCGGATGAAGAGGCGCGGCTTTCGGTGTATGCGCCGGCAGGTGATATGCAGAAGATCAAAGATGCGACCTTCCAGCCTGCCATCGACATGTTGAATTCAGATGGGATGGATGTGCAGGTTTTTGTCTACGATAAAGATGCACCGCCGTTGAAGGGATGATTTCATATTCCGCAGGGACACGTTGTATCGTGTCCCTTTTTTATTGCCCGGTTGCCATCCGCCAGACGATATTCAGCGCTTCCAATCCGGTGTTGCGATGAATGACCTGCGCTTCATCTGTCAGGTAAATATCCCCTTGCAGCGGACGGT
>JAHDWC010000031.1:9153-28460 GCA_023382575.1 Anaerolineales bacterium | reverse complement strand
GTCCCATAACACAATATCCGCTTCGGCTTCTGCTTTGCGAATGATCTTCTCGTAGTCCACACCGGCATAAATGATCACGCCGCTATCGATGTGAGGTTCGTATTCTTCGCGCTCTTCAATGGTGCATTGATATTCGTCGAGGTCATCATACGAAGCGTAACGCTGTACTTCCTGCGCGACGAGATTTCCATAAGGCATCGGGTGGCGGATCGCCGCGACTTTGTAGCCCATCTCTTGCAAGACGGCAGCCACGCGCCTCGTCGTCTGACTTTTGCCTGATCCCGTCCGAACGGCGCTGATCGACACGACCGGCTTGTTCGACTTGATCTGCGTGTTCTTCGTGCCCATAATGCGGAAGTCTGCACCGGCGGCGTTGACCATGCTGGCTTTGTGCATCACGTATTCATGCGGCACATCGCTGTACGAAAAGACGACCTGTTCCACGTTGTATTTCTTGATGAGGTCGAGCAGTTCTTCCTCGGCGCGGATGGGGATTCCGCTTGGGTACAAGTCACCAGCCAACTCTTTCGGATAGACGCGTCCTTCGATGTCAGGGATCTGGGTGGCGGTAAAGGCGACAACTTCGTAATCCTTGTTTCCGCGGAAGAAGGTGTTGAAGTTGTGAAAATCGCGCCCGGCGGCGCCCATGATGATGGTTTTGATCGGCATAGGAAACTCCTGTGCATGTCACGATGGGGACAAAGTCTCGCGTGGCGGGGCAGTGTCCGGCAAGCTCGGGGTGGGATTTGGGCTTGTCCGTTTTTACCCACGATGACATTTACGATAGTTAATATCTAATCTAAAAGACTTTTTTCCTCTGGTGAAGTAACGTTTAGCCTTATTTTGACATGACAGTTATTGTCCCTTTTTTCGCGAAATTCCGTTTTCTCTGTGAATGCATTTAGTTTGTTGGTGCCCTCGCGAGAGAAAGGAACTGCATGATAGGATATGAAGCGGTAAAGACAACATCTATGAATCACGACGAACTTCCAGACCTGATCACTGCCGCCAAAAGCGATCCGCGGGCGTTTGGCAGGCTGTATGACCATTATCTCCAGCCTGTCTATCGCTATCTGTACAGCCGTTTGGGTAATGCCCACGAAGCTGAAGATGTGACTTCGTTGACGTTCATTGCGGCGTATGAGGCGCTGCCAAAATATCGGGAACAGGGTCAATTCGCGGCGTGGTTGTTCAGAATCGCTCGCAGCAAGATGAATGACCATTTCCGCAGGAACAAGTATGAGGTCGAGTTGGAGGCGGCGGAGCGAATTTCCGCCGGGGAAGATGCGCTCGGTGCGCTCATCCATGACGAGGAATTGAGCAAGCTCCGTTACGTCATCAGGAATTTGAACCCTGAAGAACAAGACCTGATCCGCTTGCGTTATGTGGCGGAGTTGACCTTCGTTGAGATCGCGGACTTGCTCGGCAAGCGGGAAGATGCCGTGAAGAAAACCATGTACCGATTGCTGGCGCGGTTGAAGAGCCAGATGTAGTGAAAATGAACGATTTGAATACATCCCCCGAATTCGAAGAGAAGGTTCGCAAGGCGTTGAAGACGCCCGATGCAACCCCCGAATTTGCAAACCGATTGCGCAACGAGCTGGTGAGGAGACCAGTACAAATGAAACCGAAAAATTTTAGACTTGCCTGGGCTGTGGCGTTTGCCCTTGTGTTGACCATTCTGGCTGTGAGCGCGCCGACCCTGGTCTCTGCGTTTGGAAAGATCTTTGGATATGTGCCCGAGGTGGGCTTGGTGGAAACCACGAACGGATTACGCATGTTGGCAGAACCTGTTTCATCCACTCGTGACGGCGTCACATTGACCATTACCCATGTGTTCGCTTACCCGGATCACATTGAATTGCAATACGAAGTAAATGGCATTGCCCCTGAAAATGATGGCTGGCAAGCTGAGGATGGCATATCCAACCCGACTGCGTTCTGTGGCGGTGTGAACCCTGGTAGCCTGAAAAGTAATGCAGGCGATGCCCGGTTGCGCCTGCCTGATGGCACAATCCTCGAACGTGATTACACCGGCAAGTATCCGCAGAATGTGTTTGCCATGCAGCCTGTCTATGATTCCGCCATCCCGGCTGACGCGAATACGTTGACCTTTGTGCTCGACTGCATCCCGCAGGCTCGCCTCGGCGCCGCGCCTGAAAATTGGGAAATCTCATTCGACCTTGTGGAAGTCCCGGCGGGAACTATCGTGGGCGAGCCTGTCATCGAAGTGACCCAACCTGTGGTCACGGAAGAGGCGCCCGCTTCACTCCCCCCTGAAGCTTTGCCTGTTCCCCAAGTGACAGCGGTCCTTGAGCGCATCATCCCGACCGACACCAACACTGTGATGTATTTCCACTTCGAGGTTACGAATCCTGATCCGTCGTTAATTTCCATCATGCCGAGAAATGTGTCCGTCATCGACTCGCTGGGACAGCAATACCACATGATCGGTTCATTCGTGTGGCAGCCTTTCGAGTATCAAGTTGGCAGTGCTTTTGAATTTGTCAGCGAAGGCAAGCCTGCTCCCGGTCCATTGACCTTGGTGATTGATCAAACAGTTGCCTATTACTGGCCCATCTATGTTGACCCGCCACAGGCGACCTCCGAAGAGATGACTTTCACCTTTGATGTGGGGGAGAACCCACAGTATGGTCAGAAATGGGAGTTGAATATCCCTTTCAATATCGCAGGTTTTGATTTCCAGATCGTCTCTGCCGAGGCTGTGAAATTTGAAGATGTCGGAAATTATCATAACTATATTGATGGTTCGCAGGGATATGAGTACGGGTATCAATTCATCGTCGTGGGTGACCCGTCTCTGGGCTTGATGGTTGAAATGGATATTCACGGTGACGAATATCAATGCTGGTTGAGCGATGTCTACAAGCCTGACAATGAACCCCTGATCTATACCCAGTTGTGTAAAAATGGGTATCCGACAGGACAAGTCTCGGTGACCATCCTCGGGATGTCCATCGAACTGAATGACGACCTGACGGTCGAGTGGAAGCCATAATATAAAAAAGTAGGTCACGCCGAGGCGTGACCTACTTTTTCGTTCTGCGCACTGGAGCCGTCAGACAATGAATGGCTCCATATCCATTAACCAGCTTGTTCAACTCCGCGCTCAGCACGCGGAAGCCGCGCCGCTCCAATTCTTGTGTGACGCGCTTGTTCGTCGAAAGCGCCATAATGACGGTCTGGTTTCCCAGGTTCAGCAGATTGGTGGCGAAATTCTTTTGCTCGGCTTCATCCACCTCGATGATCTCGATGCCTTTTTCAGAAAGGAATTCGCGGAAACTGCCAAGCTCCTCGATGACGAAACTGTCCATGTTGCGAGAGATGCGAATGACATCACGTTGATCAAGCTCATGTCCATAAGCCATGACCAGATTTGAAGCGAGCGGAATCCAGAACATATCCAGATGCATGATGCGCATGTGTTCTTCAGTTGGCGCGCCGTATAACATCGCCTCTTCCACATGCCGTTTATTAATCACCGCCACGATCTGGATGCCACGCTGTTCCAAATCCCTGCCAATCTTTTTGCTGAGATTTTTCACCGCGCTGAGAGACGTCCGTGCGCCAACGCCCACGTAACAGGTGTCGCCCAAAATTGCCACATCGCCACCTTCGATGGTTCCATGATCGACCTGCACAAAACCGTTGTCGTAGCCGAGCGCGCTCAAAGCCTCTTTGAAGATTTCCACTTCCGGTTTACGGATTCCCCACTTCAACGCCGAGAGGACGATGCGATCCGTCAATGTTTGCGATTGATCTCTGCCATAAAAGATATTCGCCAGCGGAAGTTCATGCGAAAGGCTGAGCAGATAATTCAAGCGGATCGCTCCCGCCTCACCATACACTCGAACATCTTCCTGCAAAATTTGTTTGATCTCATCCTGTACCTGCGAATAGACTTCGTCAATATCCCCGTGAATACCCTCGTGTGAAAAATCTGCGATCTTGCGCTCACGAAATGTCTCGTAATATTCCCCCGCTCGACTCAATAATAATTGCTGGATTTCAGTCACAGATTGAGGGACATCTCGCATCTCCCTAACAGAAAGTGACCTTGCAAACGCATCTTTCGCACGAGTGAAGCGGATGCCCGCTCCCTCGATCATGCTCTGCATGTGACGGAATTCCCGCCGCGCTTCCTGCACGTCGTAGTAACTAAAGAAGAGACTTTTCGATTTGGGTAGTAACTGTCCGAGCAATGTTTCGATGCCGGGCTCACCCCAAACCAGAACCTCCTCCAACGGATGGGTTTCGTCAAATAATAGTGGCTTCATATCACAAATAAAAAAACAGACCAAACCAAAAAGTTCAGTCTGTTTCTTCTTTTACATCACATCTGGTGACTGAATGTCGAGCAGACGGAGTGCATTTGCGACTGTCTGTTTCGCGGCCGCCACCAATTGCAGACGGGCATTTTTCACCTTCTCGTCTTCGGTCTGTAAGACTGGAACGGCATGATAGAACGAGTGGAAAGCATTCGCCAGATCGTAGGCATACATCGCCATCACCAGCGGACGATATTCCTCTGCCGCCTGCTGCACCTTTTGCGGGAACTGCGACATCTGCTCGATCAACTCGATTTCCTGCTTGGTTAGTTCATAGTCAAAAGTTGAAAGTCTAAGGTCATCCGACTTTTGACCTTCGACCTTTGACTTCCGAAGGATCGAATTCGCCCGCACATGTGCATTCTGAATGTACGGACCCGTGCGTCCATCGAACGACAACGCTTCTTCGATGTTGAAGACGATATCTTTGTTGTTGTCCACCGAAAGCATGGAATAGACTAACGCGCCCAAACCGATCTGTGCCGCGATTTTCTCCCGCTCCTCGACAGGAATGTCCACACTTTTTTCGGCTTCGACGGAAAGCACGCGTTTGATAGCTTCGTCATAGACTTCTTTGAAGAGCACCACGCGTCCCTTGCGAGAGGACATGGCACCTTCGGGCAGGCTCACAAAGCCATAACCAAGATGGTAGCACTTTTCTGATTGTGGGAAGCCCCATAATTTGAGAATGGCGAACGCCTGCTGCAAGTGCAGCGCTTGGCGCACATCCACTACATAGATGGAACGATCCACATGATATTGCTCAAATTTCACTTTGGCTAATGCCAAATCTTTGGTCAAATACAAGGTCGTCCCATCGCGCCGCAAGATCACATTCGTGCGATATTTCTCCTTGGTCAGCCCAAGTTTCTCGTCGATCTTCACGATCACTGCGCCGCCTTGCGGACGTTCGTCATCGGCGATATTTTTGGCGATCAACTCTTCAACGATGACTTTCGATGGTTCATCCACTTCACTTTCGTAGAACCACACATCCATCTTCACATCGAGCATGTGCAGCACTTCGCGCAGTTCTTCTAAACTCCACTCGCGGGTCACGCGCCACAACTCACGCACGTATTCATCGCCTGCGTCCCACTTGCGATACATCTCGCGTCGTTCGGCTTCGTAGGCTTCGCGCTGCGCGGTCTGTTCGGGTGTTTCATTGTCTTTCTTTTCCAACAACTGATTGGCTTCCACGTACAGTTTCAAGAGCCACTGTCCACGCTCGTGTACGCCTGCGGGTTCCTGTCCCTTGTAAAACTTGTCGTAGATCCACATCACGGTGATGACGCCAAGCCCCAAATCACCGGGGTATGAGGCGCGGATGGTCTTGT
The DNA here is from genome assembly GCA_023382575.1 of Anaerolineales bacterium. GTDB lineage: Bacteria > Chloroflexota > Anaerolineae > Anaerolineales > Villigracilaceae > Villigracilis. The sequence goes on along the minus strand of JAHDWC010000031.1, from coordinate 22,774 downwards.
AGCCTGCGAACTCCACCAGTCTCGCCAGCACTTCGCCCAAGATGGTGTTGCGTGCATGTCCAATATGAAACGAATGATGCGTGTTCGGCTGGGCATACTCGACCATGACCGTCTCAGCCTTTGCCGCGCCACGGCCAAAATCCGCACCATTCTTCAGCACTTCTTCCACAACGCGATGGGCATATTCAGAAGTTTTGAAGTAGATATTAAGATAGCCTTTCACCGCTTCGATGTGACTGATTCCAGCCACGCTTCCCAACTGACCCTTGACCTGTTCGGCAATTTCCTGAGCCTTTTGCGGCACCGGAACCTTGTTGCCTTTGCCAAGTTTGGCATCGTTGGCAGCCGTCTGAAAGAAGGAAGTAGCAAAGCCCCATTCACCTGAGAAGGGGATGGGTTGCCACTTCAACTCTGCCAGTGCAATGTCGTTTGCGGCGCAGTATTCTTTGATCTTGTTTTCGATGAGTTGTTGTTCTTTTTGAAACATAGATAGGGCGATCCTGTGGATATTGCTCTCGATTATATCTGTAGGTCATGCTTTAAGCGTGACCTGCTTTTATTTTTCTAAATGCGGCTGGCGGATTTTTTAACCGTTCAATGACCAGTTCAGCACATTCTTCAGTAGTCAGTTTTGAGGTGTCCAGTTCGAGATCGTATTGCGTGTATTTGTGGATGATCTCGTACTGCAATCTGGCTTGACCAAGCGTACGGTCTTTTCTATCTCTTTCACGCTGCTCCAGCACTTCCAGCGGACAGGTCAAGCCGATGATATAAGCATTCATTTCAGCAAATAATGCGGCGCACTCATCCACCCAGGCTGTTTCGACGAAGACATGGTCGGCGAGGATGTTGTTTCCGCGCGAAGCGGCTGCAGCGATGGCGTGGTGCATGCCTGAGAAAAGAGTCAAACCTGTCGGCCCGGGTTGATGCGCTTTTCCGAGGACATCATCCCAAAGTGGACGGTCAAGGTAGCGCTTGGGCAGCATCCAAATGAATTTGTCGATGCCCATATCGAGATAAGGCTCCTGCAATTTTGTTTGCAGAAGTTTGAGCAGGGAGGTTTTACCGGAGGAGGAAGTGCCGTTGATGAAGATGATGGTGGACATAACAAAAACGGGAGTCTTGCGACTCCCGCTCTGCTTGAAAGAGAAAAATTAGCTGCTCTTTGTGGTCAAGGCTGCAAGGCGCTTCATCAAGCGGCTCTTGCGACGCGCGACATTATTCTTGTGAATAATGCCCTTTTCGGCAGCCTTGTCCAATGCGCTGATGGCGTTCATGACAGCTTCTTTGGTGTCGGGCGTGCTGGTGACAAGGGCTTTGCGCGCAGCATTATCGGCAGTGCGGGCGGCGCCACGGATGGTGCGGTTACGCAGGCGGCGCTTTTCGTTCTGACGATTGCGTTTGATCTGAGATTGAATGTTAGCCAAGGTCGTCCTCCAAAAATTCGTACTTTCTTATAACGGCTGAGTATTTTACATGATGGGGGGGGATTTGTCCAGCAGATTCAAAGAAAAACCGCAGGCAATTTGCCTGCGGTTTTTGAGGTTATGGGGTGCTGGTTGCAGTGGGTGGTGCTGCGTTGATGGGGGTCAATGTGGCGGTGGGCAGGAAGGTTCCCGGTCCCGGCGTGATGGGCGTACTGGTGGGTGGACGGGTGGGGGTGGGTGTCACCATGTTGACGGGGATGCGTAAAAGATCACCGACTTTTATATCATTAGGATTGGTAAGTTCATTTTCCTCGATGATATCGTCGATGGTGCTGTTGAAAAGATCGGCGATGCCACCCAGTGAGTCACCTGCTTGTACGGTGTACTCAAGAATCGTTCCACGTGGAAGATTCGGCGGGATGGGGGTGGCGGTTGGCAATTCCATGCCCGGGTTGGGCAGCAAAATGACCTGACCAGGAATGATGATTGGGTTAGCCGGGTCGAGAACGTTGGGGTTCAACAGAAGGATTAATGCAATCCCATCATCACCCAGATTGAATTTCTCTACGATCAGGGCGAGATAATCACCATCTTGCACGGTGTAGTTAAATGGCGAGGAGAAAGTTGGGGTAAAGGTGATCGTGGACGTTGGCGTTTCGGTTGGAGTCAGCGTGGGCGTGTTGGTACTGGTCGCTGTGAACGTAACCGTGGGTGTGGGGGTTTCAGTGGCGATCAGGGTGTTTAACGGTTTGCCGGGTTGGAAGAGCCAATAGATCAGCAAGCCGAGTCCGCCAACCACGAGGACAACGGCGAGAATGACAATGATATTGGGTCCGCTTCGGCGACGTTTGCGGAAGGAGCCCAGCGAACCGGGAGGTGTTGATAGTGGAGGTATGTTAGACATTGATCCTTTCCTTGCGCTGCCCTTTTCTTTTTGATTTTCCAACCAAAGGCAATGCAAAATAATTCTACCTGAAAAAAAGAAAACGCGAAAAGCAAAAAAAGACAGGCATGGGAAAAATCCCATGCCTGTCTGTCCATTGCCAATTATCGGCTCAGGTGTTCCTTCAAATACTTGCCTGTGTACGAGCCTTTAACCTTCATCACCTGTTCCGGCGTGCCCTCGGCGACCAACTCGCCGCCGCGGTTTCCACCCTCAGGACCAAGGTCGATCAACCAGTCAGCCACTTTGATGATGTCAAGGTTATGCTCGATGATGAGAACTGAATTGCCTGAATCGACCAGACGCTGCAAGACTTCGATTAGTTTGTGCACGTCCGCTGCATGCAACCCGACAGAGGGTTCGTCCAAGACATAGAGAGTCCGTCCCGTAGCCCGACGCGACAGTTCCTTCGAGAGTTTCACACGCTGCGCTTCACCGCCGGAGAGTGTCGTCGCGGGTTGACCGACGCGCACATATCCCAAGCCCACTTCCTGCAACAGCTTCAACTTGTTGAGCATCTGCGGATAGTTCTTGAATTCTTCCAGCGCATGATCCACGGTCATATCGAGCACGTCCGCAATCGAATACTTGTCGCGGAACATCACCTGCAACGTCTCACGGTTGAAGCGTTTGCCATGACAGACATCACAGGGTACATACACATCCGGCAGGAATTGCATTTCGATGCGCAGTTCACCCTGTCCCTGGCAGGCTTCACAACGCCCACCATGCACATTGAACGAGAAACGTCCCGGTTTGTATCCGCGCACTTTTGATTCGGGCAACTCTGCAAACAGTTTGCGGATCTCATCGAACAAGCCTGTGTAGGTACCAGGATTGGAGCGCGGTGTGCGCCCAATGGGAGATTGATCGATGTTGATGATCTTATCGAGATGTTCGATGCCCTCAATAGTCTCATGCTCGCCAGCCTGAGTCCGTGAGCCCATCAACTGAGCGGCAAGTTCGTTGTAAAGGATATCGCTCATCAACGTGGACTTGCCCGAGCCGGAGACGCCGGTGATGCACACCAATCTTCCAAGCGGGATGTTGACGTTGATGCCCTTGAGATTGTTCGCCGTGGCATTGACGATCCTCAGCACCTTGCCGTTTCCGTTGCGCCTCTCCTTCGGGACCTCGACCTGTTTCCTGCCCGAGAGGTAGAGTCCAGTCAGCGACTTGGGATGTGCCAAAATCTGCTTCGGGGTTCCTTCCGCGATGACCTGTCCGCCATGCTCGCCGGCGGCAGGACCCAGATCGATGATCCAGTCCGATTCGCGGATGGTTTCATCGTCATGCTCCACGACCAAGACTGTGTTGCCAAGGTCGCGCAATCCCTTGAGCGTTTCCAGCAGACGAGTGTTGTCGCGTGGGTGCAAGCCAATCGACGGCTCATCCAACACATAGAGCACTCCTACGAGACGAGAACCAACTTGCGTGGCAAGACGGATGCGCTGCGCTTCACCGCCGGAGAGCGTCACAGCGGAGCGATTCAAGGTCAGGTAATCCAAACCGACGTTGACGAGGAAGGTTAGTCGTTCGTGAATTTCCTTCAACACACGCTCGGCGATTGCCCTCTGTTTGGTAGTGAGCGGAGAACTTTTGCCCATCAACTTCTTGGACCAATCCAATGTTTGCAGGACGGGCCATGAGTTCGCTTCCACAATGTTGACATCGTCCACGGTGACAGCCAGCGCGGCAGGGTTGAGGCGCTTTCCCTGACAGGACGGACAGGGGCGGTCGGACATGTATTCCGAAATTTTTTCGCGGATATATTCTGAGTTGGTGTCTTTGTAACGACGTTCGAGGTTGGTGATAACCCCTTCGAATGCGCGCGAGAATTTGACCTCGAATCCGCTTGAATTGGTATAGTTCATCGGCAGTTGCTTGTCGCCTGTGCCGAACAGAATCACTTGCTTCTGTTCCTCTGTGAGTTCTTTGAAGGGCGCATCAAGATCGATCTTGTAGTACTTTGCCGCTGTGACGAGTGTGCTCCAATAGTAGCCACCTTCTTCGCGCGGACCCCACTCCATGCTGGCGATGGCTCCATCGTTCAGTGACAAGCTATCGTCTGGGATGATGCGATTGGGATCGATCTCCAATTTCGAGCCGAGTCCCTGACAATCTGGGCAGGCGCCTTGTGGTGTGTTGAAGGAGAAGGTGCGCGGCTCCACTTCCGAGACGGTTGAACCGTGTTCGGGACAGGCAAGGTGCTCGGAGAATTGCACATCCTCTTTTTTATCCACGAGGTTGACGGTGATGTAGCCCTCTCCGAATTTGAGCGCGGTTTCCACCGAATCGGTCAGGCGGGTGCGTGCCGCTTTGCGTTCTTCTTTTTCGCCGCCATGCGCGATGACGAGACGATCCACGACCGCCTCGATGGTATGTTGTTTATAACGGTCGAGTTCGATCTCTTCGTCGAGCGAATGGACAGTTCCATCCACGCGGGCACGGGTGAAACCTGCTTTGCGGATCTCCTCGAAGACGGCCTGGTACGTGCCTTTACGTCCGCGTACCAAAGGGGAGAGGATCAGGATGCGTGTGCCATCGGGAAGATCCTCGATGTGATTCACGATCTCTTCGGCCGATTGCTTGACCACGACGCGTCCGCACACGGGACAATGGGGGATGCCTGCACGCGCGAACAGCAGACGCATGTAGTCGTAGATTTCAGTAACAGTACCAACTGTCGAGCGGGGATTATGCGACGTGGATTTCTGGTCAATGGAAACGGCGGGCGAGAGTCCATCGATGTAATCCACATCGGGCTTGTCCATTTGACCGATAAACTGACGCGCATACGCCGAGAGCGACTCAACATAGCGCCTCTGACCTTCGGCGAAGATGGTATCGAACGCCAGCGACGATTTGCCCGACCCCGACAGCCCGGTGATGACCACCAGCTTGTCGCGTGGAATTTCCACGGTAATATTTTTCAGATTGTGGACGCGCGCGCCCACGACGCGAATTTTTTCAGATGACATAAGACTCCTGTTCGGGAGAAGCGATTATAGCACAAATGTTTTATTAAATGAAATATGTAGGTCACACCTGAGGCGTGACCTACATATTGATTCTGTCTTCTGTTGCTTTATTACCCTGGTATGACGGGAGTTTCGGTGGGGTCGGGTGGAGCGTTGAAGTCTTGAGGCGCTTCGTCTTCGTTTTGCTTCTTCTTGCCGTCATCCTGTTTGGTCGGCAGGATATAGATCTGTCTTTCGACCTCACAGATGATTTGATTGTCTTGTGAACCCGCCAGCAGTCGGATGGTATAGTAGCCGGGTTCTGTGAAATTTTCAAGTGCAATGATCTTATTCGAGTCGGTCGAGGTATATTCGTAGGTTTCGCCGCCTGGGGTGGTGATGATAATGCCGTACAAGACAGCTCCCGGCTGATCGGTCCAGTCGAAGTTGCGGCTGACATTCGGGATGTTCGCTACGTCTGGGGCTGGGTCTATCCATGCCAGTTCGCATTTTGGTGCAGCGACGTTAACTGTAAACTCAAGTGTGTCAGTACACAGGAGGGTGTTTTGGTCTTTGAGCGCCATGATCGTGGCAGTGAAGGGACCTGTGCTTTGGAACCCATCCATGGTCACATCGGCAAACGTGTTAAGGGTGAGATCATCTCCCTGCCCATCGACCGAGAGCACATACATCAAAGCACCAGGTTGAGCCGTCCACTCGAAGCGGAACGTGCCCTGCCCGTAAAGTTGTTCAAGGCTTTGAGGTTTGGTGAATTTAAGCAGGCATGTGGGCGTGCCAGTGGGACCCGGTGCGACGATCTGTTCTGTTGTTGGGGTGCTTTCGCACATGCAACTGGAAAGGATCATCACTGCGATCACAAGAGTCAGGGTTAGTTTTGCGCGATTTAAAGATTTGAAGATTTGCATATTCGTCTCCGATAAAGGTAGGATAAAAGCAACAATATTTTCGTAGAAGATATATTTTTTGTCGGTAGGGATAACCCTACTATTCTGTAAGGAACACACCCTACTTTTTGGGGATATTTTTTGAAATTTACTCATCCCCCCGTTATAATTTTTTGCGGATGAGCAATACCAATCCTTCCAAACTCAGAGAGAGGCAGACAGCTCCCTTACCGGGGCTGTCTGAAACGATTCCCACAAATCTGACCGCCCAACGCAAGCGGCTGATCGGGCGTCATCGTGAGATCGCAGCCTTACGCTCGCTTCTGCTTCGCGATGATATTAACCTGGTCTCCATCACAGGCTCAGGCGGTGCCGGCAAAACCACGCTGGCGACGAGTGTGGCTTCGTCTGTTATGGAGTCGTTCCCAAGCGGGGTATTTTTCATTGACCTTGAACCATTGAACGATGCCGGCCAAATCCTGCCCGCCATTTTTCAGACCCTGAAATTGCGCGAAGAATTCAACCACTCCTTGCAGGAAACTCTCAACGATTTTTTTAGTCGGCGTGCCATTCTGCTGGTTTTGGATAATTTCGAGCATCTCATGGGCGGCGCCAAGCTGGCAGGCGAATTGTTGGAGACGCACACCCTGCTAAAGATGTTGGTCACCAGCCGTGAACCGCTTCGTTTGCGGCATGAGCAGGTCTTTCCGTTGGAGCCGCTTTCCAATGACGACGCGGTCGAACTTTTTACCCAGCGCGCTCGTGCGTTGAATCCCAATTTTTCACCGGTTGGCGAAAACGCCGAAGCCGTCGCCAGAATCTGTCATCAATTGGATGGATTGCCGTTGGCGATTGAATTGGCTGCCCAGCGGATTTCCATTTTCACTCCGCAATCCCTGTTGGCACGCCTCCAATCTTCCGACGCGGGAACGGCTGCACCTCTCAAAGCTGAGCCAACCGTTTTGGATTTTCTCACCTCCAAAACCCGTGATCTGCCAACTCGTCATCAAGCCTTGGGCAACACCATCGCCTGGAGTTACGGATTGTTGAATGAATATGAGCAACATGTCTTGCGGGTGGCGTCCATGTTTCAGGGTGGCTTCAGCCTGCGGGCATTGGAGAAAACTATCGGGGGGGATGAGGCGTCTCTACTCGAAGCGATTGCCTCCCTCGTGGATAAGAATCTGCTGAAGACGGTTGAAACACCGCTGTCAGAGTCGCGCTTTAGTATGCTCAATACCATCCGCGAATTTGCGTGGGCACAGATGTTACAGCACGAAAATATTCATGCTTTGCGTGAGAAATATCTTGACTATTATCATGGACTGGCCCGCGATGCGGAGTTGGGATTCCGCAGCAAAGAGCAAGTCTATTGGCTTGATACCATTGATGTGGAAAATGCCAATCTTCAGGTTGCATTGGGGTGGGGGATGGCTGCCGCGTTTGGAAGTGAAATTTGGAACAAGGGGATTGACATCCTCGCGCATTTGCAAAGATATTGGCTGTTGCGCGGACATTTTGCAACAGGTGCCCAATGGCAGGAGCGTGCCCGTGCGATCATTGATGCGCAGTTCAATATGCTTGGCGATGAAGACGCGCCAAATTTTTTGCTGGAACAAAGAGGCCGGGTGTATGGCTTATCCGGCTACCTTCATTGGATTATGGGGCGATATCACGGCGCCAAGAAATTGCTTCAAATCTCCCTGGACATCTTTCAGTCTTTGGGCGATGAAAGCAAACTTTGGGAAGCCATGAATAGTGTGGCTGTCAATTTGGAGTATATGGGCGAGTTCGAGCAATCGCGCGAATATTACCGCCGCGCTTTGCATATCACTCAAAAGATCGGTGACCGTTGGCAGGAGATGCGGTTGCTGATTAACACGGGCAATGCCTGCATTGGGTTGGGGGATTTTGATGAAGGGCAAACACACCTTCAATCAGCGCTGACATTGGCTCGCGAGCTCGGCGATGATTATTATGTCGCTGCCTGTTTTCAAGGAATCGGTTATTTGGAATTTCGACAGAAACGGTTTGCCCGAGCTGAATCTAGTTTGCGACAATCGCTGGCATTGTTTGAAAAAATGGATGTACCGTTCATCTATGTATGGACGGTGGTCAGCCTGGCGCGGGTGTTGGTTGAATCAGATCGCCATGCAGAGACTTCTGCTTTGTTGATCAAATCCATTCAACTGGCTGAATTTCAAAAAGATCGTAATCTTTATCGAACCATGTTGGAAACATTCGTCGCATTTTGTATTTCGCTGCGTAAATGGGAGGAGGCGGCTCAATTTTTAGGTTGCATGGAAGAGAGTTTCTCTGGTGAGAACGATGTGATCGCCCCTGTGGATCAGGTCATATTTCAAAACCTTATCAAGCATGTGCAGGAGATGATCACCGCTATCGCCTTTGTAAAAGCAAAAAAGATTGGCGCAGAGATGGATGTCCAACATGCGTTCGATTTGGCGGTTTCCATTTGCAACGAGACTCTGACCGGGAAATTGGTCACGCCGCCCATTGATGATCCGTTGACCATGCGCGAACGTGAAGTTCTCATCCTGCTTGCCAAGGGCAGGAGCAATGCAGAAATTTCTCAAGAATTAGTGGTGGTGGAAAAGACAGTCGAAAAGCACGTGGCAAATATCTTGAGAAAGTTGGCAGTTAAGAATCGTACCGAAGCGGCGGCTTGGGCGGTTGAACATGGCATAAAGTAATGAGACAGATTACAGGATTTGTTTCTCGCTAGTGCCTTGTTTGTGTGTGTAGAGAAAGAGTTCCTGTTTGGGGTCTTTTTTTAATACGTCAAAGTTGGGAAATGTAAATGTCCTTGAAAGAATGCGGGCAGAGGGTTTACATTCCTGCGCCAGTTTTTTCTCTAGCTTTTGATTCGTACTTTGTAAAAGATAGGCAGTCACCACATCTGCGCGGGGGAGCAGGTTGGTCTCATAAATGCTGGCATAGTGGACTTTGGCACGCTTTCTCAACCCAAGCAGATGGATCAGAAAATTTGCCCACAAACATCGCAGCGGATCGATCTCCACGCCGATGGCATTTGCCTTGTAACGCCACGCCGCCCAAATAATGAGGCGACCATCCCCTGCGCCCAGATCTACCAACGTTTCTCCCGCTTTCAAGTCTGCCATTTTGAGCATCCGACCCACAACCCATAAAGGTGTGGGCACCCACGGCGCGCCGAACATCCCTGCAATCGACCACGTGGCTGAGATAATCATGTAAATACCAAACGCAAAGAGGATGACATCAATAGTGCTCATGGGATTGAGAGATATCCATTCTTGATAAGTATTGACATGACTTGAAGTACATCCGCCTCTTTCTCAGGGATAGCGGCTTGCCCGTTGCTGGCTTTTTCCCACGCCTGACGGAGAGTCTTCTTACCATCTAAATGCCCAATCACATCTCCCACAAACGAACTGACCTTGAGCGGCAGGACGAGACAATCTTTCATCTTTATGCGTCGCACTTCGCCCTGCTCGTCTTTTTTGATATCGAGATGACTTGGAAGCAACTTAGCATCCCAAAAGTCAAGTTGACTCAAATTCAAGTCACTCGCTAAAACTAGCTGGTGAATATGATCTCCAGCCGATTCGCCAGCTATGTGTTGAGCGATTTCCAGCCGAAACCAATTTGCTGCGTTTGTCCGCTTGCGCAGGGTGACAGAACCAAATGCAAATCGTTCCATTCCCAAGCGCCGATACCACAAGACCCATTGCAGCCAGGTCCAGTAAAAGGCGGGAGTGCCGCGTGAAATATCGTCGTAGATCCAGTCGCTGGCGTATTGAATAGGTGAGAAGGATTTTTCATAAACGAGCAGAGCATCTACAGCCAGTGACTTGACCGTCGCTTGAATCGGCTCTTCAGGGGCTTGTCTCTTTTTGTGCAGCCATGTGGCAAGGATGTGGGCATAGCCGCCTTCATTGAGATATTCGGGTGCCTGTTGAATCACATTCATCACAGCTTCGTCGCCGCTTCCTTTTGCGTCACGGTAGATCTTGTCCTTGCCGGGCGTGATGACGTAGGGCGTGTTGGAAACGATCAAGTCAAATTTACGTCCGCGGACGGGTTCAAAGTAACTGCCTTCGAGCAGCTCAATGTTGTGGATGTCGTTCAGGCGGGCGTTGAGCGCAGTCAGCGAAAGACAACGTTTGTTGATGTCAGTGGCAGTGACCAGCGTGGAATGAGCCGCGAGCAAGAGGGTTTGAAGTCCGCATCCGCAGCCGAGGTCGAGGGTTGAATCCACTTTCTTGCGGATGGTGATCGACTCCAAATATCTGCCTGAGGGTCCAACAGGCAGGACGAGGTCATGTGGTGTGCCCTGCGGCAGGGAATAATCGGAGAGAAACGCCAAGCCTTTGTGCGTTTGAATGTGGAAGTAGGAAAATACCTTGCCTTTGTCTTCACCCAGCAAGTCCGCTTCGAGCAGATTTGTGAGCAGGGATTTTCCAAACAGCGTTTCAGCCGCCTGAATGGAGATGGTTTCTGCAATGTTGAACAGCCGAAGAACGGCTTCGTCTTCAAGCCCATTCAAGATGATGTGACGAAGTTGGAGAAGATCGCTGTCTTTCAGGGTTGGGGGTGGTGGGGCAGACAGCCTCTCCCAAGAGGCTGTCTGTTCTTTTTTTGAGTGCATTCTTAATAGTCTTCTTGACCGCCGCCAGCTTTTCTTACAAACAATGTGGCTTTTTTGGTGTGATTTGCCTCGCCTTTGATGCCGTCGATCTCAAGCAGATAATCACTGGCTTCGGTGCCGCCATCATCTTTGTTGATGAGGTCGATTTTTGCGGAGCGTGATGCGGCACTTGTGCGTTGAGAGGCTTCGCGCACTTTTTGAACGGCAGGCAGGAGTAAGGCGACCAAAATTACGAATCCTCCGATTGTCAGCCAAGGCAACCAGGGAGATGCCGGTTTGGCATTTGATGCGGGATCTGGTACATCACAATGATAGATGTGTGCGCCAGAGGCATGGTCTAACTCGTAGCCTGAGCCGCCATCTGCCAGACAGCTCAGAGAGGACATCCAACAAGTCCAGTAGCCGCATTCTTCATCCCACGACGAGCCGGCTGTGCTGCCGTCATTGGGAGGAGTTGCAGTCGGCGCAGCAGCGATTGCAGGAGCCTCTTCTGTAGGAACTTGTTGTTCTGGAAGTTCGCAAGTAGCAACTGTCGCTCCTTGGCCGGTATCGACCTCATCATATAAGCCGCCATCCTCGTCACATTGGGCGAGAAAGTCTGAAATACATCCAGCATATCCGTCACCAAAGTGACAGACACCGGCGTACTTGTACTCTGTCCCGTCCTCGTCTGTTCCGGCTGGGTTGGCTAATGGCAGGTCCAAGGTGGGAAGCGTCTCGTGTGGAATGCAATAGACATCATATTGTGTGCCATTTCCACCGGTGTAAATATCCACTTCAAAGACAAGGGTTCCATCTTCACAGGTGAATTGGTCAAGGCAGTTTTGAAGGTTGCCATTTGCAGAATTGCAGGAACCCAAATAATCGCTTTCGGGTAGGGCAAATGGCAGGGGGGTAGCCGTTGGCACGGGGGTGAAAGAGGCGGTTGGGATCGGGGTGTTGACAGAGGAGGGTGGTTTTTGATTCCCGCCGCTTGTGGAATCATCCTCGTCTTCATCATCTTCGTTACCGCCTCCCGGCTCAGACGGGCAGGGGATAACCGCTCCGGTTGCATCGTAGCACGCATTGGGGTCTTGTGCGAAAACGTTGGCATGCATGGATGCGGGTGTGGCCATTGCGAACAGCAATGCCAGCAAAAGTGAAACAATAAGAAATGGTTTTTTCATGACTCTCTCCTTTGGTTTGTTATTCTGTGGCGTTATTTTGCAGGAAGAGGTCACTTTTGTCGGTAGGGATAACCCTACCTTTCTCCCCAATAATCATAGGATATTGGTCATGTTATACTCAAAGTAACTTCTCAAATCCGGCGGTGTTATTTAAGAAAATTCCGCCGGTAAGGTTTCTCACTTGTCGGAATTGGACTACAACGAAGAGGAAGTTCTTGCGCGTGCTTCGCAGGGTGACCGGGATGCGTTTGGTCAACTCTATGGGCATTATGTGGAACGCATCTTCAATTATGTGTATTACCGTACTGGAAATTCACACGATGCCGAAGACCTGACGGCGCGCGTGTTCCAGCGGGCGATGAATCACATCGTCAACTACACAGATCGAGGCGTGCCGTTCTCTGCGTGGCTTTACCGTATCGCTCACAATCTGGTGGCGAATTGGCATCGCGACCGCAGCCGCAAGCAGGAGATTCCCATCGATGATCTGCCCATTCTGCCGACCAAGGGCGATCATCCCGAAAAGAATCTGGTCCGCTCTCAGGAGCAGGAGTCGCTTCTAAAGATGATTCGCAAACTTCCACCAGAACGCCAGAACCTGCTCATCCTCAAATTCGTTGAAAACATGTCCAATGCAGAGATTGGCAGGATCATGGGTAGAAGCGAGGGAGCCGTGAAGAGCTTGTACCATCGCACGCTTCTGGCTCTCCGCGACCAATTGGAAGACCAAAACTTTAATTTCGAAGGAGAGTAAACCATGTTGAGAATTGTGACCGATGGCGCAGTGGATCTTCCCGCAGAGTGGTACCAGCAATATGATCTTCATCGCATACCCATCAATATTCACTTTGGGGAAGAAAAGACCTACATTCAGGATGTGGAGCTCGATCAGGAAGGCTTCTACAAACTAGTGGATGGAAAAAGTCTCCCGCATCCCAAAACTTCCCAGCCTTCGCCGCATCAATTCGTGGAATTCTATAAAAAGGTCGCTCAACCTGGCGATACCATCCTTTCCATTCACATCACCAGCAAACTCTCCGGCACGTACGCTTCCTCGGTGACTGCGGCTGAGGAATTGAAAGGCTCCTATAATGTGGTGCCTGTGGATACCCTTGGCGGCTCGATGGGCGTTGCCTTCATGTGCCGCGCCGCACGTCAGATGGAACGCGCCGGCAAAAGCGTGGACGAAATCGTCAAATACATCGAAGGGATACGCGGAAAAGTCCACATCATCCTCACTCTCGATACACTTGAATACGCCCGCCGCAGCGGACGTGTAGGCACTCTTTCTGCCGCGCTCGCTTCGGTGCTGAACGTCAAACCGATTGCCATGCTCAAAGATGGTCTGGTGGATATGGTGGATCGCGTCCGCACCCGTAAAGCCGCCGTCGAACGTGTATTGGCATTGGGCAGGGAACTGGTGGGTGATAGCCCCGTCTATGTCGGTGTAATGCACGCTCGCGACCTCACCTCCGGACAGATGTTGCTGGAAGAAGCCAAGAAGAACTTCAACGTGAAAGAATCGTTCCTGACCGACCTCTCTGTTTCTCTCGCCATCAATTTTGGACCGGG
>JAHDWC010000031.1:5970-9143 GCA_023382575.1 Anaerolineales bacterium | reverse complement strand
GGATTGGTCTTGTACCCCGCTGACTAATCATTGAAAAAGAGAACTGTATGACGAAACACAGCAACCAGACTCAAGAAGAAAATTTGGATGTCCTCGAAGCGCATCTTGCCGGGACCTTGAAGCGGGTGACCCCTTCGAACGATGTGGTGCAACGCCTGCGCGGACGCATCCAGATCCCAACCCGCAGTGAGATTACCCTGCGCCTGACAGATTGGCGCAGACTGCTCCTCATCTTTGGCGGGGTGATGTCTGGCATGATGTTGATCGTCACTCTGGCGCGTGCGTTTTATTATCTTACCGGGCGTAAATCTACGATATAACTTGATGAATTGACGGTCACGAGAGTGACCGTCAATGTTTTAACAGCCAGTCACACAATGACTTTGCTTCTGTCACCAGATCCGCATTGATGGGGAGCTTGAATTCTTCAGTGACGCGTAAGGTCAAATGGTCAGCGACCAACTTCAAGTCTTGAGGAAGAAGCGGTTCTTCTTTTAAAAAATTCAATAAATCGTACGCACTAGTCGCGGGTGGACGAATCCCTCTGCGGTTGAAATAATCCCGAATGGCGATGCCAGCGGCGCGACGGGCGCACACGCGGGCTTGACCTTCGTTGGCTTTTTCGCGTGCTTGTGCGGCGCGTTCGAATTCCTGTTCGATTTCGGTCTGTGGATTGTTCATGGTCAGGATTATAATTCGCAAAAATTTCAGGAGGCTGTCAATGAAGCCCAGGTTGTTTCAATTACTTTCTTTGTTGGTTGTGTTGAGTTTGGCACTTTCTGCCTGCGGTGGAGTTGAGCCGATGGGTGGGGAGACGGAAGAGCCGGTTGCGACTGAGTCTGCTGAAGAGGTGGAAGTCGCTGGCGATGGTCCCGAAGTGGTAACCGGTGAAGTGGAATACACCAATCTTTTCTTTACTTTGGGTGTTTCCGAGCCGATCATCATTTTGGAGGATCAGGGTGGTTTTGTGGCGCGCGACCGCAAGTTTCTGATCCCGGTCGAGTCGCAGGTGTTGGGTCAGATCACATCTGATTTTTATACTTCACCCTTTACGTATAGCCTGACGCTTCCGGCCGAGCCCAAGGGGACGCTCAATGATGTCGACCATGATGGGCAGGAAGATACTGGTGTGATGATCTTCGCTGTCGCTTATTGGACAAATACCTGGGGCGACCCATACTTGGAGCGCCGCGATCAGGGCGGTGGTGGTTGGTCGAGTGCGTACGCCTCCACCAAAGTCAGCGATGCGAGCGATTCCTTCCTCGAAGTGTACGGTGGAAAATATCTCATCTTCGCGCCAGATGCGAATCAACAATTCCCATCAGGGTTTGGTGCGGATGAAGAATTATTCACGGATGACGATCCGTTGATGGATGTGCCTGCGGGTTGGTCTGTGATCGATATGGATCAATCACCGTTTAGCATCGACCGGTCAGACTCCATCGTGTTGGATCTCTACGAACCAGAGAGTTCCGCCCTCGATGATTTCACCAGCATGACCTACACCGAAGCCTTCGACGCCATGCTGGATAAATTCCGCCGCGAATATGCCTTCACCGAATACAAGGACATTGATTGGGACGAGTTCGAGGCGGAATTCCGTCCGCGCTTTGAAGAGGCAGAACGTGCAAATGATCCCCATGTCTATGCTCTGGCATTGCGCGATTTCACTTGGGCAATTCCCGATACGCATGTCAGCATGGATACAAGCGCTCTCAACGAAGATTTCTTCCTGGATACGGCGGGCGGTATTGGTCTCGCTCTGGGTGAAACGGATGATGGCAAAGTCGTCGCACGGTATGTCACGCCGGGTGCGTCAGCCAATGTAGCAGGGATCGAATTTGGCGCTGAGATCGTTACTTTGGATGGTCAGCCCATCGATGCCGCGGTCGACGCCGCAATTGCATGGTCTGCGCCGTTCAGTAACCCGGAAATTGCCCGCCTGCAAAAACTTCGCTATGCTACACGTTTCCGTATCGAAAAAGGACAGGTGGAAGTAACCTTTATCAATCCCGGCGGTTCCGAGCAGACAGCAACTCTGGATGTCGTCGAAGAACGGGATAGCTTCAGTGTAACGTCGTTCCTTTTGGGGCAGCCCGCCACAGCCTTGCCAGTCGAGTATGAATTACTTCCCAGCGGATATGGCTATATCAAGATCAATAGCTTCTCAGAGAATCAGATACTCACAATTCAGATCTGGGAATATGCCTTGCAATATTTCATCCAAAATGAAGTTCCCGGTGTAATTCTGGATATGCGTTACAACAGCGGCGGTAGCGGCTGGCTGGCAGACCAGATGGCGGCGTATTTCTTTGACAAGGAAATCATTTCCGGCACAAGTGCCTACTACGATGAAGTAACTGACAGTTTTTATACCGATCCAGACACTGAAGCGTTGATGATCCCTCCGCGCGCAGAGTTGCAATATGACGGTCCCGTGGTGGTGATGGTTGGGCCCGCTTGTATCAGCGCCTGTGAATTCTTCTCCTATGCGGTCACGTTGGAAGATCGCGCCACTGTGGTCGGACAATATCCCTCCGATGGGGCAGGTGGGGGTGTGGAAGCCTTCCTGATGCCGGAAGATACCTATGTTCAGATGACCGTCTCACGTGAGATGGATGCCGAAGGTAATATCCACCTTGAAGGCATTGGCGTCGTGCCAGATGTCAGAGTCCCAGTCACAGTTGAGAATTTTGCACGTGAACTTGCCGGCGAAGATGTGATTTTGGATGCGGCTGTGCGCGTCATCAGTGAGCCGAAGGGTGCAGGTATCACTCCATCTGCGCCGCCCAAGATCGCGTCGGTGAGTGAAGCGGAAGCCGCCTTTTCAGGTGGCGCGAATTTCCTCGAAGATAGCGCTCGCGAGGAATACAGCGCGGAGCAAGTTTCCGCGCCGGGTGTGTTTACGTACACAGTTCCCATCGCTTCATCTGAGACGTTGATCTGGGCATATTACTGGTGTACGACCACCACCGACATTCTGGAACAAAACTTTAGTCAGATCGATGTAACCTTTACACTGAATGGCGAAGAAGTTCCCGTTGACCAATTTGCTGTCACCGAGCTTGAAGCGGGCGGCAATCAATGCCGCATTCTCTACACGGCGTTGTCAAATTGGCAGCCGGGCGAACATCAGTTGGAGACAGCCGCAACCTTCAAGAGTGCCATCAACG
>JAHDWC010000031.1:0-5960 GCA_023382575.1 Anaerolineales bacterium | reverse complement strand
GATGGTATGGCTAGTTACCCGGCGGGTGACTACGTTTCGCAATACAACGTATACGTCGCGCCGTAAAATTTGATGGATGAAAAGACATCCCGCAGATTTCTGCGGGATGTCTTAATTTGGATTAGTCCACGAACCGATATTTGATCAACGCCCAAACCGCCTCGAACGCGTCGTGCAGTTTGATCTTTTTCCCCTGAGTGTAATCACGTGGATTGAACGTGATCGGCACCTCAAAGATGCGGTACTTGCGTTTCAGGATTTTGGCGGTGAACTCTGGCTCGAAGTTGAAACTGTTGGCGCGGATGACCATTCCGCTGATGACTTCCTTGCGGAAAACCTTGTACCCGGTTTCCATATCTGTGAGGATGGTGTCATACAGGACATTGGTCAGGAACGTCAGCGATTTGTTTGCCACCATGTGCCAGAACATGGTCACACGATGCGCCCTCCCAAGGAAGCGCGAGCCATAGACCACATCCGCCAGCCCTTCCTGAATGGGCTTCAGCAGTTCAGGGTAGTCGCGCGGATCGTATTCAAGGTCTGCATCCTGAATTAACAACACGTCGCCTTGGGCGGCTCCCATTCCCGTGCGGACGGCCGCTCCCTTGCCCTGGTTCTTTTCATGCAAAATGACGCGTACGCCGTTTTTGCCGTCAAGCTTTTTGAGCACATCGCGTGTACCATCTTTAGAGCCGTCATCCACGACGACGATCTCGTGAACGAGTTTGGTATCGTGTACCCGCTTTAGGATGGTTTCAATACTTTCAACTTCATTATAAACAGGGATTATGACTGATAGTTTCATAGCGGCTGGATTATAAACGAAAAGAAGTATAATCGGCATGTTGCCCGATAATTTTATTTTCTCGGAAGCGGACTCATTATGACACGACAAACTGGACAAATTGCTGGCTCAGTGGGCGGATTTATCCCTCCACAACTCAATAGCCTTGAAGATACAGGCCTTTCGCCCCTGTGGCTGCAAGACCTTATCCTTAAAGTACTGTATTTCCGTGGCTATCTGACAGGTTTCAAGATTTCTGAAGAGATCACCCTGCCCTTTGCCGGGGTGACCGATCAACTGCTTACCACTCTCAAACAGGAAAAACTGATCGAGGTTAAGTCATCGCAGGGTGGTTTGGGCGAGGGCGCTTATACCTACGGTATCACGGGGGCGGGCATTGTCCGCGCACGTGAGGCGTTGGAACGTAGTCAATATGCCGGACCCGCCCCGGTTCCGTTCGAGGTGTACAACGAAGCCATCCGCCGTCAGAAAAGCGGACGACTCACCGTCACCGCGCGTACGATGCGCCAGATCCTTTCACAGTTGGTGATCTCCGAATCCACCTTTCAGCGGCTCGGCCCTGCCCTTAACTCTGGCACATCCATTTTTATGTATGGACCTCCCGGTAATGGGAAGACCAGTGTTGCGCGTTCGTTCGGGAATCTGATTCTCAGCCAGAATATGTATATCCCGTATGCCTTGTCTCTGGATGGACAGGTCATCAAAGTGTATGATGCGGTCAGCCATAGCCTCGCGCCAGATACCGCGGATGCCAATGGAGGACCAACTGGAAATCTACGTTCCAATACTCGCCGCGACCCGCGCTGGGTAAAGATTCGTCGTCCGTTCATCGTCGTGGGTGGTGAATTGAATCTTGAAGGTCTTGACCTTGTCTTCGATGACACTACCAAATTTTACGAAGCGCCTTTCCAGGTTAAGGCAAATGGCGGCATTTTGTTGATCGACGACTTCGGTCGCCAGCAAGTGCGTCCGCGTGACCTGCTCAACCGCTGGATCGTCCCACTGGAAAACCGTGTCGATTATTTACGTCTGCACACGGGGCGCAAAGTGGAAGTTCCCTTTGACGTGCTTATCATTTTCTCCACCAACCTGCCACCCAAAGATTTGGTCGATGAAGCCTTCCTGCGTCGCCTGCGCCACAAGGTCGAGATCGGTGACCCATCCTTTGAGGAATATCGTGAGATCTTCAAACGCGTCTCGCAGGACAAACACATCGAATACAACGATCAGGGACTGGCGTATCTCTTGCAGGAATGGTACATCAAACGTAACCGCAAACTGCGCGCTTCACATCCGCGCGATTTGTGTGACCAGATCATTGACATCTCTTCGTACCTCGCCGTCCAACCTTCGATGTCACGTGAGATGATCGACCGCGCTGCCAAAGCTTATTTTGTGGACATTTAATCCGCTTCGCACTGGACCTCAAACCTGACTCATCATGCTGGAAAATTTCCCTACCCCCATCCTTCTCGCTCATCGCGGTGACCTGGCCAACGCGCCAGAAAATACGCTTCCCTCCTTTTCGCAAGCCATCCAAAAAGGCGCAGACGGCGTTGAACTGGACGCCAAACTGACCGCCGACGGTCATGTCATCGTCATTCACGATGCGACCGTGGAACGTACCACCAATGGCAGCGGCAGAGTCGCTTCGTTCACATTGGAGGCGATCCGTGAGTTGGATGCGGGAGCGTGGTTCGACTCTCAATTCATCGGAACAAAAGTCCCGCTGCTGGAAGAAGTCTTTGAAACGGTGGGTAAAGATAAGCTCATCAACATCGAGCTGACCAACTACGCCACCCCGAAAGACGGCTTGACGCAAAAGGTCTGCGAACTCATTAAGCGGCATAAAAACCAGAAACAGATCATCTTTTCGTCCTTTTTTTCATCCAATTTGAAGATTGCGGCGCAGATGCTGCCTGAAATTCCGCGTGGATTGCTTGCCATGCCGGGCTGGCTTGGTTTGTGGGCGCGTTCGTTCGGATTTATGTTTGGCGAGTATCAAGCATTGCATCCGCATATTTCCAATGTAAGCCGCGAGCAGGTGGCGCGTGCGCATCGCATCAAACGCCGGGTGCATGTCTGGACGGCGAACACGCCAGAGGAGGTCAGCCGCCTCAAAGATTGGGGTGTGGATGGCATCTTCACCGATGACCCAGCCGTGGCGGCCCGGGCGCTTGGGAGGGGCGGGTGAAACTCTCCGAATGTCAGTATCAGGCTCAGGTCAGGTGTGAAGCGAAAAAGACGTCGTTCAGTGAGCGGCGTTTGTTTTATCTTAAATCTGAGTTGTGTTATAAGAGGGGACAATGCGATTCATCCGTTTAATTCTGCTGTTTTTATTCGTCGTTTCGGTTTTTCCCGCTTCTGCGCAGGCGCAGACGGCGACGCCGCCCGCTGCTGTGCAGTTGATGCTTGATTCGATGACGCCTGAAGAGCGCATCGGGCAGTTGTTTCTGGTTACGTTTACGGGCACGGATGTCAGTCCAGAGTCGCAGATTTATAAGCTGGTCACGAATTATCATTTGGGCGGTGTAATGCTTTTGGCGTCGAACGATAATTTTTCAGCGACCAATACGCTTTCTCAAACTCGCGCGTTGATCGACAGCCTGCAAACCATGGAATGGAGTGCCACGGTCAATTATGCCAATGACTCTGGGCAGCCAGATCGACCGGCATATGTCCCTTTGTTTGTGGGGATTACTCAAGAAGGCGATGGGTATCCGACCGATGAGATTCTGAATGGGCTGACACCTCTGCCGAGTGAGATGGCAATCGGCGCGACTTGGAATACCGAAACCGCCAAGGCGGTGGGGGAGGTTCGCGGCGAGGAACTTTCCATGCTGGGATTCAATTTGATATTGGGTCCGTCGCTGGACGTACTCGAAGCACCATCCTCATTGGGTGGGGATTTGAGTACGCGCGTCTTTGGCGGTGACCCGTTCTGGGTTGGGGAAATGGGGCGTGCCTACGTGGAAGGTTTGCACCTCGGCAGCGAAGAACAGTTGCTGGTGATCGCGAAGCATTTTCCCGGCGTGGGCGGCGCAGATCGCCTCCCGGAAGATGAAGTTTCCACGGTGCGAAAGTCTTTGGAGCAACTCAAGCAGATCGAGCTGGCTCCGTTCTTCGCGGTGACGGGAAATGCCACGTCGCCGCAAGCCTCAGTGGATGGATTGTTGGTTTCGCACATTCGTTATCAGGGATTTCAGGGCAACATTCGCGCGACCACCCGTCCGATCAGTTTTGATTCGCAGGCGTTGAATCAGATTCTGGCGCTGCCACAATTCTCCGCCTGGTACGCTGACGGCGGTTTGTTGGTCAGCGATAATATTGGCACGAATGCCGTCCGTGAGTTTTATGCTACTGGCGGCGGACAATTCTCGGCGCGGATCGCGGCGCGCGATGCCTTCCTCGCAGGGAATGACATCATCTATCTCGGAAATATTAAGTCGGATGATTCGCCAGATAACTTTACGACCGTCGTCCGCATTTTGGAATTCTTCACGCAGAAATATCGCGAAGACCCCGCTTTCGCTCAGCGCGTGGATGCTTCGGTGGCACGCATCCTGGAAGCGAAATTGAATCTGTACAACAACTTCACGCTCTCCAATGTGACCGTGCCGGGTTCGAATGACTTGAATGAAATTGGAGACGCAACTGGCGTGACCTTTACCGTGGCGCGCAATTCTGCTACTTTAGTCACGCCGGCGCTTTCAGACCTGACTTCGATCCTGCCGCTTCCGCCGCAGCCGAGTGATCGGCTGGTCTTTGTCACGGATTCGCTCAATGTGAGGCAATGCTCCGAATGTTTGCCGCAGCCCACGTTGGCGGTGGATGCGTTTGAGTCGGCAGTGCTGCAATTGTACGGCCCGGCAAGTGGTAATCAGGTGGAAGATTTCAGGCTTGCATCTTATTCACTCACCAATCTTCAGGAGTTGTTGGACGCGCCTGAAGATAATCAGTTCGTGGCAGATGACCTCGACTTTGCGGATTGGATCATCCTTTCGGTCACCGACAATTCGCGCGGGCAGACGGCTTTGATCAGCCGTTTTCTGCGTGAACGTCCTGAACTGGCTTTGAATAAAAATATCATTGTGTTTTCATTCGGTGCGCCATATTATTTCGACACGACCACGCTTTCCAAATTCACGGCCTATTATGTGCTTTACAGCAAACAGCCACAGTTTGTGGATGCGGCCGTCCGCCTGCTGTTTCAAGAGGTGCGACCAACTGGTGCGTCGCCGGTTTCCATCCCTGCGGTGGGGTATGATTTGATTTCGGTCATGTCTCCCGACCCGGATCAGATCATTCCGCTCATACTGGACCTGCCGCCTATCCCCATCGACCCGGAGTCAAATCTCACTCCCGAGCCGACGCCGATCCCGCTCTTTCAGATCGGCGATACCATTGCCATTCGTACGGGTGTCATCCGCGACCGCAATGGACATTCCGTGCCAGATGGGACCGTGGTGCAATTTTCGATGGTGTTGACTGGGGAGGGGGCTGGCATCCTTCAACAAGTGGAAGCCACCACTACACAAGGTGTGGCGCGCGCTTCCTTTGGATTGGATAAACCCGGTTTGCTGGAAATTCATGTCTCGAGCGAGCCGGCTGTCATTTCGGAAGTCGTCCAATTGGATGTCTCTCAATCTGGCGCCGTGGCTGTGACCGTAGTTGTGCCAGAGTTGACGCAGTCCGTCGAGCCGACGCCGATTCCCACACCTGTGGTGGTGGAGGACACGTACATCACATTGCAGGGATATCCACGTTTTTCAGCGTGGTTTTTGTCCATGCTCGTCATTTTGTTCGGTTCTGGTGTGACCTATGGCATCGCCTCGCAATTCGTGCGGCGTCCGTCTGCGCTGCGCTGGTCACTGGGAATTTTGCTGGGCGGTTTGATCGCTTACAATCTGCTTGTCTTTGGTGTCTTCGGCGTCTCTGCCTGGTTGACGGGTTCCGGGCTTTCTGGCGTGATCCTCTTTACGCTGGCAGGACAAGCATTCGGGTTCATGGGCGGATGGCTTTGGTCACGAACGGAAAAATAATAGTATCAATTCGTCTGAACCAGTAGGTTCAGTAACACCATGTTTACTCAACTTTGCGGTAAGGAGATTTATTGATGGAAGCTAACAACAAGAATCATAAAGTCAACAAGGCG
>JAHDWC010000030.1 GCA_023382575.1 Anaerolineales bacterium | reverse complement strand
CTCTGGTTCAACATTCCATCCCGCCGCGGATTCGTCAACATCACCCACCAAGTCGAAGAAGCCTTGCAAGAGAGCGGCATCAAAGAGGGACTCGTTTTAGTCAATGCCATGCACATTACGGCATCCGTCTTCATCAATGATGATGAAAGCGGGTTACACCATGACTACGACAAATGGCTGGAGCGAATTGCTCCGCACGAACCCGTCAGCGGATATCGCCACAATGACACCGGCGAAGACAACGCCGATGCGCACATGAAGCGTCAGGTCATGGGACGTGAAGTTGTGGTGGCGATCACAGAGGGGCAACTCGATTTTGGGACCTGGGAGCAAATCTTCTACGGCGAGTTCGATGGCAGACGCAGAAAACGCGTGCTGATAAAAATTATCGGTGAATGAGGTTGATAATGAAACTACAAGGAAAAACAATCGCAACATTGATCGCAGAAGGCGTGGAAGATTTGGAATATTACGTCCCGGTTATGCGCCTACAGGAAGAAGGTGCAAAAGTCCTCAGCGCCGCGTTGGACCTCAAACCCGTCCGCGGCAAAAACGGATTAGTCATCACGCCAGATGCGTTGATCGATTCACTCCAAGCCAATGAACTCGCCGCGTTAATTCTGCCCGGCGGTTGGGCACCCGATAAAATCCGCCGCTATGATGTTGTCAAAAAACTTGTCAAAGACATGCAAACAGCCAACAAGATCATCGGCATTATTTGTCATGGCGGCTCGATTGCCATCTCGGCGGGCATCATCCAGAAAGGTCAACGTGCCACAGGCTCAACCGGAATCAAAGATGACCTTATCAATGCTGGCGCGGTCTGGGCAGACGAAGCTGCTTTCCGCGAGGGCAACCAAGTTTGGGGACGGGTCGTGGCGGATATTCCCGACTTCAATCGTGAACTGGTCAAGGCATTGATTGAAGGATAAAGATGTTCGCTTCACAACGACGGGATGGAGAATCCTGCAACGTGAAATTCACTATGCTTAAAGAAAAAGCGGTTCGCTGTATCAGCGAACCGCTTTTTGAATCTGCTTATCACCTAATCTTTTAAGATCAAGACCGCTTTATCCGAACAAGTTGCTTTGATGGCATCACCAATATTCGGCAAATTAAGAGACGGGCGATTGAAGGTGTCCATTTTGAACTTGCGGGTTCCAATGGTCACTTCCACGCGGACGACCGACCCAAGAAAGGTGATGTTTTCAACTTTACCGTCGAACACGTTTTCCTTTTTGCCTTCAGCCAAAAAGCTCAAGCGTTCAGGGCGGATGGCGATGGTCACCTTATCACCTTTGCTCTTATCTTTCAGCACATTGGACGATAGCAGTTGAATGCCGTCCATGTTCAGGATGCCCTTACCCGGATCCACAATCTCAGCTTCGGCAGTATTCAACGAGCCAACGAAATTGGCGACAAAACGCGTGGTCGGGAAGTTATAAACCTCGAACGGGGAGCCCACCTGCTCCATCTCACCGACGTTCATCACCACGATCCGGTCGGAGAGGGAAAGCGCCTCTTCCTGATCATGCGTCACATAGATGGCTGTGATACCAAGCTTTTGTTGGATACTGCGAATCTCAGCCCGCAGCGAAACACGGATCTTCGCATCCAAGGCAGAGAGAGGCTCGTCAAGTAGCAAAACTTCCGGTCGGATGGCCAAGGCTCGGGCGAGTGCGACGCGCTGCATTTGTCCACCCGAAAGTTGATACGGATAACTGTTGGCTTTGTTTTCCATGTGGATGGTTGCGAGCATCTCATTAACACGATCTTTGATATCCGCTTCTTTTTCCTTACGCACGCGCAAACCGAAACCAATGTTTTGAGCCACGGTCATATTGGGGAACAACGCGTACGATTGGAACACCATCCCCACATTTCGCTGGTTGGGCGGATTGTTGGTAATGTCATTGCCATTGATGGTGATCTTACCGGTGGAAGGCATTTCAAACCCTGCGATCATTCGCAGCGTGGTGGTCTTTCCGCATCCCGACGGGCCTAAAAATGAAACGAACTCTCCCCGTTCGACCTCAAGATTGAAATCGCGGACCGCGACAAAATCTCCAAAATTCTTTGAAACGTTCTCTAATGCAAGATGTGTTGTCATGTCGGTTCTCCGTCAAAGTTAGTGTGCGCCCGCGGCCTGACCTTGTCCGCCGCTGACCAACTGGATCAAGCCCATTGCCAGCCAGGTGAGCAGGAAGCTGACGAAAGAAAGTGCGGCGGGTTCGTAAGCACGATGCTGACCAAGCAGGAAGAGATACGGGCCAAAGGCACTCACGCCGAGGAAAGATGCCAGCACCACTTCACCGACCACAATGGCAAAGGTCAGAAGCGCGCCGCTCAACAACGCCGAGCGGATATTCGGCAGGATGACACGCGTGATGATGGTGAACCAATTCGCGCCAAGGCTTTGGGCAGCTTCGGTCAGTGTACGGATGTCCACGGTACGCATCCCTGTATCCACGGAACGATACATATACGGCATGGACAGTACCATGTAGCCGGCCACGATCAGAATGTTGGTGCCTGCCCTGAAATTGGTCAACGGTTGCATTAAGACAATATCCGTGAAGGGGATCGTGAACGGTGTACTGTAAATGCGGATCATGCCGAAGACCAGGATAATGGCAGGGACAACAAACGGCATCAAGGTCAAAAATTCAACGATACGGCGTGCTTGTGGCAGGCGGAGGCGAATCCAATATGCGGTTGGAACAACAAGGATGATGGATGCCAAGATGGTCGCCAATGCCAGCATGTTGGAATAGAGGAAACTATTCCAGAAGCGCGAATCGCCGAAGGAGCGTTCATAAGCCTTGAATGGGTCAGCCGGGTCCCAACTTAGGGAGAATGAAAACGTAGCATATAACGGCAATATGAAATACAGGGCGCCTAAAATGAACCAGAACCACGCCCAAAATGGAAATCTGCGAAGCCGGGTAAGGAAGTTCATTTCAGCCACCTTTCTGTCTTGGATTGCAGCCAGGAATAGCCACCCAGCGAAACTGCCATGATGATTACCATCCCAACTGCCATGGCATAGCCCAAGCCGGGGTTGTAGAGCACATCGCCGCGAATCTGTGCACCGATCTGAATGGTGACCAGTCCAAGCCGCCCACCCGTCAAGGCATAGGCAGTGGCGTATGCGCCAAAGGCATTTCCAAACAGGAGAATCATCGCACCGAGGATGGAAGGTAACAGGACCGGCATGGCAATTCGCAGCCAATATTGTGTGGTATTGGCACCGAGGTTTTCGGCCGCTTCACGCCACTCCTTTTTCAAACCATCCAGTGCAGGCGCCATGATGAGAACCATCAATGGAAATTGGAAATACATATACACAAGGCTTAAGCCTGCAAAGCTGTACAGATTGAACCCCGCCTCATACATATCGACGTTGAAGACGTCCTTGAGAATCGCTGTCATAAATCCCTGACGCCCAAGGGTTGCGACAAAGGCGAAGGCCAGTGGTACGCCTGCAAAGTTGGAAGCCAC
The DNA here is from genome assembly GCA_023382575.1 of Anaerolineales bacterium. GTDB lineage: Bacteria > Chloroflexota > Anaerolineae > Anaerolineales > Villigracilaceae > Villigracilis. The sequence continues at coordinate 25,110 of JAHDWC010000030.1, read as the reverse complement.
TCCTGAAAATGTAACCAAGATCGAGCGAAGCGGTTTGGGCAACCCACCCACAGTCACGGAATAGGCGAGCAAAAATCCAAAGATGCCACCACCCAACGCTGTCACCGCACTGATCTGAATGCTTAGTCGATATGAGTTCACGATCAGCGGCTCGGTGAACAACTGGCGGATATTGTCAAAAGTAAATGAACCGTCTGGAGCCGAAAAGCTTGCCGTCAACAATCGAAACGAAGGCGAAAGCAGGAAAAGAACTGCAAACAGAAAAAAAGGTACAACGCCCAGCCAGACCTTCCAACTCGTAGCCTGCATGGGACCGCTGGAATTTGAAACCTGCGCCATAGTTTTGTCCTTTGGTGGACGTGCTTGTGGCGAGACCCTGCCAAATGGCAGGGTCTCGCATAATCAACAGGGTTTGAGTTTATTTAACGTCGGCACCAACCGCGCTGTCCCAGTTCTTGGTGATCAACTCGCTTGCGGCATTGAGTTGGTCAAGAGAGGGGAAGACTGCGCCGGAGACATCGGGCAACTTGTCCGAAAGTTCCTGGGGAACTACGTCGCGTGCGCGCAGATCCGCTTCACGGATCGGGTGGCAGTAGCCTTCCATCCACAAGAGTTGACCTTCGTCAGAATAGAGGAACTCCATCCACAGGCGAGCGGCAGCAGGCTGGGGCGCATACGCGCTGATCGCCTGAACGTACACACCGGCGAAGCGACCCGTAGCAGGCACCACTACGGTTGCGTTGGGGTTGCCTTCAAAGGTATCGATGGCGGCGAGGGCATTGTAGTCCCATGTGATGCGGACAGGGATTTCACCCGTAGCAACCAAACCATTGTTAGCAATCAACGGGATGAGGTTACCGGACTCGTTCAACTGAGCAAAGTAATCCAAACCGGGTTGGGCATCGTCAAGGGAGCCGCCATTAGCGAGCGCCGCAGCATAGACAGACTGAATCGCCTGATTCGAAACGCGCGGGTCACCAGAGAGCGCGACCTGTCCGGCATATTTCGGGTCGAGCAGATCGGCCCAATCCTGCGGAACATCCGGCTGGACGTCGGTGTTCACAAGGAACGCCAACACGCCGTAGTAGTCGCCATACCAGTACCCTTCAGAGTCCTTGGCGTCATCGGGGATGCTATCCCAGGTGGAGACTTTGTAAGGCTGGAGCAAGCCTTCAGCTTTGGATGATTCACCCCATGAGAAACCAACGTCGATCACATCGGGAGCCTGAGGTCCCTTGTTTTCTTTGTTGGCTTTGATGGCTTCGATCTCATCGGCAGAGCCGGCGTCAGGATTCAACTCATTCACCTCGATGCCATATTTGGCTTTGAAGGCTTCGATGACACCACCATAGTTACACCAGTCGTGCGGCAAAGCAATGGTCGTGACCATGCCTTCCGCTTTTGCGGCTGCGATCAGGGCATCCATGCCGCCACCATCTTCGACGGATGTGGCCGTGCTCCAGTCGAAATCACTGGTGGCGCCGCCACCGCCACCACAGGCGGATAACAGGGTAGCGGCAATAATGAACAGGGCAAGCAATTGATAGGCTAACTTATTCGAACGCATCTCTTTCTCCTTATGAAATTGGACTGATCAAACGAACGAAATTACCTACGCTTACTGTTCTTTCCCTGACACCTCCAATCTGTTAACAGAACGTTAACATTTTAACATTATCAATATTCAAAGTCAAACCAACATTGTCCACTTTGAATGAATGACCAAAACTGCTATAAGCTGATGTTGAAAAATCTCAACACAGCGTAGAGCCCGGCGGAAAAAAACGCGCTGACAGGAATGGTGACGATCCACGCGGTTAGGATGTCACTTGCCACGCGCCAGCGGACTTTGCCAAATCGCTCTGAGGCGCCAACGCCAATGATGGCTGAACTCACCACTTGTGATGTGCTGACCGGCAAACCAGTCGCCGTAGCGGTCAAAATCACCAGGCCTGAGGTCAACTGGGTGGCAAACCCATGCACCGGGCGGATCTTGTAAAACTTGCCACCCAGCGTGCGGATCAGCCGCCAGCCCCCCAGCGCTGTCCCTGTTGCCATCACCCCGGCGCTGACCAGCACGACCCAAAACGGAATGATGGAGAAATCTGCCAATGATCCACTAATGATGAGGCTCAAGGTGATGATGCCAATGGTCTTTTGGGCATCATTGGTGCCATGACTAAACGCCAACGCCACCGCTGTGATGATCTGACTTCGCTTGAAAAAAGTGTTGATATGCGGCGTGGCGCGTTGGGCAAGCAGGTAAATCAGTCGCAGGATCAAAAATCCGACCACAAAACCGACCAATGGCGAGATGAACAACGCCAATAAAACCTTGACGAGTCCGCTCATCTTGATCGCATCAAAACCGGACGAAATCCATGCTGCGCCAATCAAGCCGCCGATCAGCGCATGTGACGAACTGCTGGGAATCCCAAAGAACCAGGTGATAAGATTCCACAGGATCGCACCTGCCAAACCGACCATCAACGCCTGAAGCGACATCGTTTCTGAGGCGACAATATCACCACCGATGGTCTTCGCAACTGTTACACCGAACAAAAATGGTCCAAAGAATTCAGCGATTGCCGTGATACCAAGCGCCACACGGGGATGAAATGCACGTGAAGAGATCATCGTCGCCACAATACTGCTCGAGTCTCTCATCCCATTCACGAAGGCATAAATCAGCGCTAGGATAATAACAAGAATTAGCGAACCGGATATTAACATTTTGTTATGTTTTCTTTACAACAATATCCGCAATAATGTTGGCGGCTTCGTCGCCACGATCCGCCGCATTGGATAGATGACGATACACCTCGCGCAGTTTCAGCATCTCGACCACATGGTGTATATCCTCGGGTCCCTTGAACAAGTCGGCAACGGCTTCGCGATAAACCGCCTCGACCCGATTCTCAAGCGCTTTTGCACGCTGAGCATGATCGATGGCCACATTGGGATGCTTCGGTAGTCGCTGGACTCCGTGCCAAATCTCATATGCCGCATCCTTCAACAATGAAGCGATACGTTGCATGTAGGCAGTGGGTGCCACCTTTAGAATCTCCATTTCCACCACGGTCGTATCGGCATAGTCAATCACATCGTCAATAGACCGGGACAAAGCGAAAATATCCTCACGGTCAAACGGCGTGACAAAGGTGCGATTCAATTCATCGATCAAGATGCGGCGCACTTCATCCGCTTCCTTCTCTTTCAAGGAAAGTTCTTCGGCAATTTCCGAATCTCCGGTTTCCAGATACTTCACCAACAGACGCAAGCCCTCAAAGGCAAGCGATGCCTGTTCTTCAATGAGCTTTTGAAATTTATCTTCTCTGCGTTTAAAAATACGAAACATGCCAACTCTCTTTAGATTTTGTTTTGGAACGATGTCCTGCAATCGCAGGCGCATCGCAACTTACGAGACAGGTTCTGGCAGCGGATCCAAGAGTCCCGCCACCAAATTGGGAAATGCCGCGCGGATTTTTTCATCCACATCCGGTGCGAGCAATGACGCGGTATTATTCCCCATGATGTCGCGCACGCGCTTCATCGCACGGGTTTGAATATCAGTGGAACCTTTCTTCTCCCAGATGGTACGCGCATCACGATCAGCGATCTTGGTCATCACCGCCTCGATCTTCATGCGGCTGATGGTATGTTTCGCCGTAATGAATGAGCCACCCGGACCGATCTCCTTGATGAGATTAACCCCAAGGTCATCGTCACTAAATGAGATGCCGCGCTTCATACGCTTCATCATCAAGGCAACTTCATCGTCAATGACGGCTTTGGCAAAGTCGAACGTTTTGAGCGCATCGATCAACCCGCCGATATTGAACATATCCATGCCGCCCAGTAATCCCGCAATACCAGACATACCTGTTTCATATCCCGCCTGCGCATCGTTGAGCTTGGAATTCGTCAAGCCAACATAACCGCCCGCCGGGACATTATAAAAACGCGCCATCTGTGCGTACGCCATGTGTAACATGCCACATTCGATCGCACCCGATGTGTACGCCCCAGAGCGCATATCTGCCACTGTGCCCAATGTAGCATAGATGGTCGGTGTTCCTTCCTTCGTCATTTGCATCAACATCAGCCCGGCTAAAAATTCGGCGTTGCCCTGCGCCAACGTCCCCGCCATCGACATGGGCGAAGTCAGCCCGGCATTGGGCACAATCGTCGGATAGACCGGCAAACCCTGCTGAGCGAAGAACATCACATTCTCAGTGGAGAGATGATCCATGGTCAACGGGGAAACTATCGGGCAGTAATGATGCGTGAGAAATGGATGTTCCTTATACGCCTCTTCCCCGCCCGCCACCAGGTACGCCATCTCCATGATGCTCAACGTATCCTTCATATTCGTCGTCGTGACGCGGATCGGTTTCACACAATACTTAATCGACGGATACAAACGCGAAACCGTAAATTGATCCTGCGGCGCATCTTCTGCCAGCGTGGAAATGGAAAAAATATCATAGCCCGGCAATTCATTGATGAGGTGAGCGATGCGGGCAATATCGGAAGACTCCGCACGCCTCTCTCTACCCGTAACCGGGTCAATGATATCGGGAGCGGAACTCGCCGTGACAATGACCGGGCTATCCTGCGGGATGGTCTTGTCAAATTTTGCGTCACGCGCGTGAAAAGTAAATGACGCCGGAACCAGCTTGCGATATTTTTCCACCAATGCCCGCGGAAATTTAACCCGCTCCTCTTCCACATGGCAGCCATGCGCCTTGAAAAGTTCGCGCGCAGGCTCGAAACGTACCTTTAAACCGACCTCTTCCAAAATTTCGAGAGAAGCATCGTGAACTTTTTCAACCTGTTCCTGAGTTAATAAAGCGGCGAATGTCATAAGATTTTCCTTCCGGCGAATTTAATATCTTACTACTCAACCATCGATTTCTTGATCCTTCTTCGATCCACTTTTTTCTTCGGCAGGATCTTCTCCACCATTTTCTGGCTTTCCTTCAATAAAGGATTATTCGCAATCGGATTGGACTGCGGCAAACTCAAGAACTTTCGAATGGTGTGGAATTGATCACCACGATACACCATGCGTTCAATACGAACGGTGCGAGCCAATCCCTGAATCGCCTGCACCGAAAACATCTCCAACCCAGAGCGCGTCACTTTCAACGACGCCGCCGCAATCGCAAATCGAATGGTATCTTCCAAATTCCAATTATGCAAATATCCATAAATAAAACCTGAAGAAAAGGTGGCGCCTGCTCCCGAGGCATCGACTGCTTTCACTTTGGGCGCATGTGCGCGGATAATTTCATCGCCTCGTACAACCAGACAGCCCTGACTCGCCATGGTGATGATCGCTGTCTCGATACCAGCCTTGATGAGTTTGCGCGCCACTCCCAGCATGGCTTGACGTTTGCCGATCTGCGCGGCATCTGTCACCGCCTGACAAACCGTCACCATACCAGAATACTTTCTCAGCAAGTCAGGATGCGTATGCCCATGCTCGAAATTCAAGAACACAGGCACATTGTGTCGCTTCGCCTCTTCCATCGCGCGGACGATATGGTCACCATCGTACCAATCCACATAAAGCAGTTTGGCGGTTTTGATGAGTGACAAATCCGCCTCATCCAACGTGGACAGAATCTCAGGCGAACGCTGCCAGAAATAAGTGCGCGCACCCTTCTTATCCGAAACATTCACTTCAAGCGGCGTCTTGTATCTGTCTGTGACTCGCACTTTACCTTGCACTCCAAGTCTATCAAGCCGGTCTGCCACAAACCTGCCGAGCATGTCGTTCCCCACTGCAGTGCCGATCATTCCAGAAGACACGCCCCATTGACTGAGATTGCAAGCGATGATGGCGGCATCGTCATAGACATAATCGCTGACCTCATGCACGATGGCGCCCGTGTTGAGTTTTGGCAGTCGATCCAGCGACATGATATACACTGGGGTCAACATACCAAAGCCGACATACACAGGAGGAAGTAGTTTTTTCTTAGCCATTTTTGGATGATGGACTATCGACCATAGACCGTGGATAACTATCATCCACGTCCATGGTCCATGGTCTAGGGTTTCAATTTTTCACTTTTGGGGTCGTACAACACATTCGCGGTCACTTCCGCTTCGAGATTGCCTTCAATGAGCTCAATCGTGAAGCGATTTCCCTTCACCGCCAATTGGATGGGAAGGTACGCATATAAAATATTTTTCTTGACCGTAAAGCCATATCCGCCGCTTCGCACGCGGGTGACAAGTTTACCTTCATAATAAACCGCTTCACCACCATAAATTTGGACAAACTCCTCTATGCCAGTCAACACCAGTGTGCAGAGTTTGCGCGTGATCCCTTCGGCTTTTTGCTTCAACAACGCCTCACGCCCGATGAAATCGCCTTTGTCCAAATCTACACAGAAGCCGAGACCGGCTTCGTAAGGTGTGGTGGTGGGAGTAATATCAATAGTGAAATATTTGAATCCCTTTTCCAAACGCAACGGATCGAGCACCTTGTAACCACCAAGCTCCATGTCAAATTCTTTACCAGCTTCAATGAGCATATCCCACACCATCGTGGCACGGTTGTTGGGAATATACAATTCCCAACCCAATTCACCGGCATAGCTCACACGCTGCGCTAGTACGGTCACACCATTGATGATGATCGGCTTGGTCGTCAAATACGGATGCGCTTCATTCGAGACATTGCTATCGGTAATCTTCTTTAAAACATCGCGAGATTTCGGTCCCCACAGAGCAAGACAGGCATGCTCTAGCGTAATATCGCGGATCGAAACTTCGCCGTCTTTTTCATCTACGTGCATCAAAATCCGCGCATGGTCATTGGCAATGAAGCCCGAACCCGTGATGACCCAGAAATACTCTTCACCCAAACGCGTCACGGTCAAATCGGATTCAATGCCGCCATTGCGATTCAAGAACTGAGTATAGATTGCGCTTCCCACAGATTTGTCAATATTGCTCGACGTCAAACGTTGTAACAAAGGCAACGCACCGGGTCCTTTCACTTCGATCTTGCCAAACGAAGTCAAGTCATACAAACAAACCCGTTCGCGTGTGGCAATGTGTTCCACGCGCAAACGCTCGAAAAACGGCGGCTTCGTCCACCCCCACAGGCGTTGATCTTCACCCATGCGCCGCCATTCCTTGCCGGGGTCAAAGTAGTTGACACGCTCCCAGCCAAACTTCTCGCCGAAGACTGCACCATTTTCCATCAGACGATAATGCACCGGGCTGGTGCGATGCGGACGCGCGGTCTCATGCTCGTCATGTGGGAAGCGTAAACGATAATAATACTTCACGCTTTCCACTGTGCGGTCTGCCGCATATTTGAAATCAGAATAATAATTTCCAAAACGTGTGGCGCGATAGCCATACACATCCGTTGGCGCTTCGCCGTCGATGATCCATTCCGCCATCAATTTACCCATGCCACCTGCGCCGCCATAACCATTGAGTGACATGCCTGCCATCATCCAAAAACCCTTCACGCCGGGCATCGGTCCAAGCAAAGGCTGACAATCTGGTGTGTACGCGCCGGGATGACGAACCAATGTGATGATACCTGCCTGATCCAAAAACGGCAGGCGACGAATCGCACCTTCGAGCAGCATCTCGAACTGGTCAAAATCACCGGGGAAAGATTTGCTGCCATGTTCCCATGGCGTTCCATCGATCCAGCGCGGAAGCGGCTTGGGTTCATAACCACCAATCACCAAACCACCCTGTTCCTGACGCATATAAACCAAATTATCTGGGTCGCGTAAACAGGGCGTATCCGCATCAAACTCATGTCCAGGCACGGCGCGCAGTGCAATATGTTGATGATCAACAGGAGTCGTTGGAACGTGCAATCCCGCCATGGCAGCGATACGAGGCGCCCACATCCCCGCCGCATTGACGATGATCTCGCATCGGATCTCGCCTTTGTCTGTCACCACCGCCTGAACCGCTCCCTTCGCTGACAGTTTGATCCCGGTCACGCGGGTATTCGTGTACACTTCCACACCCAATTGCTTGGCAAAGTTCACCATCGATGTGGTAGTGGTATATGGATCAAGTTGACCATCACCAGGCAGATAAATGCCGCCATACAAATCTTTGTCAGAAATTTGCGGCATATATTTCTTGGACTCTTCCGGCGAGATGACTTCACAGTCCAACCCCAATGCTTTGGCGCGGCTGACGCTGCGTTCCATTTCGAGCAATTGTTCCTTGCTCGAGGCCACGCGTAAACTGCCTACTGTACTGAATAATCCCAACTCTTTATACAGTTCCACGCTGTACATGCGGAAGCGTAACATCGCCTGCGAGGTGGCGAACTGCGTCACCAATCCAGCCGCGTGCGAAGACTCGCCGCTGGCGATCTCACCTTTTTCGATAATAACCACATCTCTGCGGCCATTCTTTGCAAGATGATACGCCACCTGCGCCCCATAAATGCCCCCACCAATGACTACAATCTCCGCTTGAGTCTTCATGTTCACTCCGCAAATTTAAATAACACAGCGACAAAATCTGTCGCTGTAAAAGTTTTATGCGAGAAGTTCACGCGCAATCAGAGTTTCGACAGAATACGCGGCAAGTTCCTTCTTGGCGGTCTTGTCAAATCCTTCATCAGTGACGAGCTTATCGACTTCGGCGATATTCGCCACATGGAAGTTCGAGACTGCGCCCCACTTGCTGCGATCTGCCGCGACAATAATTTGCCCCTTTGTGCGTTCGATCATCTTACGGACAACTTCAGCTTCGTCATTGGTGGGCACGGTGCAGCCATGCTTTAAGGAGATTCCATCCACGCCGAGGATCACCTTATTGGCGAAGACTAAATTCAAATTGTCCAGTGCGAAGCGACCGGCCAGAGAATTGGATCGGCTTTGGAACTCCCCACCGGTCAAATAGTAGCGAAATCCTGGTTCACCCAATTCCAACGCCGCATTCACATTGTTAGTAAAGACGGTAATACGCGCATCACGCCGGATGTGCTTGAGCACTTGTGTCGCCGTGGTGCCGCTGTTGACAAAAACAATATCACCATCCTCGATCAACGACGCAGCCAATTGACCGATGCGCCGTTTTTCCTCCGGATGATATTGTGCGCGCTGCTGGTACTCCTGCTCAAACACCACGCGCTGATTTAAGATCGCGCCTCCATGCGTCCGTTCAAGAATACCTTTTTGTTCAAGCCACTCCAGATCACGGCGCACAGTCGCTTCAGAAGAATCGAGCAGATCCATCAAATCAATCGTGCGTGCGATCTGATGGATGGCAAGATACTCTTGAATCTTTTCTCTTCGTTGGGCTGGAATAAGGGGTTTACCCATCTGACGGATTATATAAGAATCTGAAGGAATTTGCAAGTTTTTGACTTTTTCATTATAATTTGAAAATAGTGAGCATCATAATCATCCCGCAGGAGTAAATTGAGCAAGTAACCCCAGCCTGCGGGATTCTGTATTTACGGAGTCTCATGACGAAGCTCGTAAAAGACCTCATGCATCCCGGCGTAATCACCTGTAAACCCGATGCAACTCTGGGTCAGGTTGCAACCCTGTTAGATCAACATCAAGTGCATGCTTTGTTCGTCACCGATCGTGATGGGCGCATTGTGGGTGTCATTTCGGATTTTGACCTGATGGCAGGCGAATGGCTCTCCTCAGACCCCGAAAGCCTGGAAGCCATGCGCAAACTGACCGCCTCAGATTTGATGACGACACCCATCGACACCCTCGAGGCGAACACCCCCCTCGCAGAAGCCGCCAACCTCTTCCTACAAAAAGGAGTGGGGCGGTTTTTAGTTACCGAGAATGAAAAGCCGGTTGGAGCAATTTCCATTTCTGATTTCGTCGCCAGCCTAACAGAACGCATCAAACCCAAACGTGAAACGGTCGGGGATGTGATGTCAGATGCGATTCTGGTCTGCCGCGGAAAGACCCCGGTTCTCTCTGCAGCGCGAGCGATGACTTCTGCCGGATGGCGCTCAGTGCTGGTGGTGGATGTGAAGGGCAAGGTCCTCGGCGTAGTCAGCGGATATGACCTGCTGCCTTTGGTCATAAGTGGCAATGGAGAAAAGCTGACCGTCCGCGATGTGATGCACCCCGCTCTGACCATCGATATCAACGCCAGTTTGCGCGAAGCGGCGGATAAGCTCATTCAAAATCATCATCACCGCCTCGTCGTCGTGGACAAGGACGACCCGGATGCCTTTCCGCTTGGAGCACTTTCCACATTCGACATCGTAGCTGAGATGGCACGCCCTGATTCAGTCTGGCAAAAATAAATCAGACGACAACCGCAGACGATGAGCAAGCGACAGAAGTTCATGGTCAATGGTTCGTCGTCCATCGTCATAATTTAGGAGACATGCATGTCTGAATTTCCAACACAGGCTCAGGTCGTCATTATCGGCGGCGGCGTAGGTGGGGCAAGTATCGCCTATCATCTAACCAAGATGGGCTGGAAAGATGTCGTCGTCATCGAAAAGCATGAATTGACATCCGGTTCGACGTGGCACTCGGCAGGTCTGGTCGGGCAGATGCGTTCGGATGCAAACCTGACGCGCATGATGCACTACAGCACAGACTTGTATCGCAGCCTCAAAGCCGAAACGGGACAAGACACCTCATGGCGTGAAGTGGGCGGCATTCGCCTGGCGTCATCGTTTGAACGCATGGAAGAAACGCGTCGCCTCGTGGGCATGGCACGTTCCTTCGGTGTGCCGATGGAATTGATTACGCCCAAAGAAGCGCAGGACATGTTCCCGCTGATGGACATCAAAGGCGTAGTCGGCGCAGCGTACACGCCCAATGATGGCAGCATCGACCCGACCGGTTTGACCAATGCCCTAGCCATTGGTGCGAAGAATCACGGCGCGAATTTTTTACTCTACACCACCGTCACGGGTATCAATGTCAAAAATGGGCGTGTGCATGAGGTGGTCACAGACAAGGGGACGATCAAGACCGAGGTCGTGGTAAACGCTTCCGGTATGTGGGGACGCGAGATCGGCAAAATGGTGGGGCTGAATCTTCCGGTCATCCCGATGGCGCATCTTTACATCCTCACAAAGCCCATCGAAGGCGTGACGAATAAATTTCCAAATCTGCGTGATCCTGACTTGCTCGTCTATTGGCGCGAAGAAGTCGGCGGATTGGTAACGGGCGGATACGAACGACAGCCTGCCACCTTCGGTTTGAAAGGCATCCCGAAGGATTTCAAATACCAACTGCTTGAGCCCGATTGGGATCGCTTCACACCGCTGATGGAAAATTCCATCCGCCGTGTGCCGGCAGTGGAAACCGCCGAAGTGAAAATGCTGTTGAATGGTCCCGAAGGCTTCACGCCTGATGGCGAGTTCCTGCTTGGTCCGACCTCGGTCAAGGGCTTCTGGGTGGCGTGTGCGTTCTGCGCTCACGGTCTGGCAGGCGCGGGCGGCATCGGCAAGGTAATGGCAGAATGGATCATCGACGGCAGCCCCGAGTGGGATATGTGGCGGTTGGATGTGCGCCGCTTCGGTCCGAACTACAACAGCCTTGATTACACCGTGGCGCGCACGTTCGAAACTTACACCCAGTATTACGACATCCACTTCCCCGGCGAAGAACGCATGTCACGCCGCAATGTACGCACCTCCACCACCTACTTCCGCCTGCGTGACCTTGGCTGTCACTTCGGCGAGAAAATGGGCTGGGAACGCCCGAACTGGTTCAAGCCCTACGAAGAGCTTGCTACACATGGACATGAACCAAAGGGCTGGGCGCGTCACAACTGGAGCCGTGCCATCGGTTACGAACATTTGCAGACGCGCGAGAACGCCGGTCTGTTCGATGAAACTTCGTTCAACAAATTCGAAGTGCGTGGACCTGACGCGTTAAATTTCCTCAACAGGGTTTGCGCGAATCAAATTGACATCCCTATCGGCAATCTTGTCTACACGCAAGCTCTCAACAAACGTGGTGGCATCGAATGTGATTTCACCGTCACCCGCCTCGCGGAAGACCGCTTCTTCATCGTCACCGGTACGGCGTTCGGTCAGCACGATATGTCGTGGCTCTCGCTGCAAATGCCCGATGACGGCAGTGTCACAATGGAAGATGTCGGCTCGAACTATGCCTGTATCGGCATGTGGGGACCGAAGGCACGCAAGATACTCGAAAAAGTGACAACGGATGATGTCTCGAATGCGGGCTTCCCGTATATGACTTCCAAGCGCATCAACGTGGGCGACGTGCCCGTTCTCGCTTCACGCGTGACTTATGTTGGTGAGCTGGGTTGGGAGTTCTACTGCCCGATGGAGTATGGTCTGCGCCTCTGGGATACCCTCTGGGAAGCCGGCAAACGCGAAGGTATGGTGGCAGGCGGATACAAAGCCATCGACTCACTGCGCCTCGAAAAAGGTTACCGTTATTGGAGCGGCGAGATTTCGCCCGATTACACCCCATATGAAGCCGGTCTCGGATTCGCGGTCAAACTCGACAAGGATAATTTCATCGGCAAGGAAGCCTTGGTCAAGCAAAAGGCGCAGGGACTCACCCGCAAGCTTTGCACCATCATCCTCGCCGATGACCGCACCATCGTGCTCGGCAAGGAGCCTATCCATTTGAACGGCAAGACGGTCGGCTGGGTGGCATCGGGCGGATTCGGGTATTCGGTCAACAAATCGATTGCCTATGCATACCTGCCGATGGAATATGCCAAGCCTGGCACGAAACTTGAGATTGAGTGCTTCGGCGAGCAGGTCAGCGCGGAAGTAACACAAGCCGTCCTGTGGGACCCGAAGGGAGAACGAATCAAAGCATAACAGAATCAGCTACATGGTCAATAATGAAGCGGTCAGGCGTCGCCAAAGGTCGAGCCGCTTTATCGGTCAAATTCTTTGCAGAGGAAGGAACATGATCCCATGAATACGCTAGCCATCGACAAAGCCATTGCCAAGGTGCCGTTTCTGGCGGAGTCGAAGAACCTCAAAAAAATTCCGTTGAGCGGTGGTATCACGAATTTGAATTTCAAGATCGAGGCGGATGGACGTGCTTACGTCATCCGGCTTGCCGGGGATGGGACCGAACTGCTGGGGATTAAACGCGATGTGGAATATGCGGCAAACAAGGTGGCTGGCGAATTGGGAATTGCGCCCGAGGTGATGTATTTCATCGAGCCGGAGGGGTACATCGTGACGCGCTTTGTCAACGGGAAGCGTATCATGCCGGAAGATATCGTCAAGCCTGACTATCTGGTGCGCGTGGCACAAAAGCTGAGACTGTTCCATCGCAATGCACCAAAACTCAAAGGGACGTTCGATGTCTTTCGCCGTGTGGAAATGCTGACAAAAGTTTCCAAGAGCAAGGGGGCAAGTTTCCCGCGTGATTGGGATTTCATCCAAAAGAAAATGCGTGAAGCCGAGAAGGCGTTGTTGAAAGATCCGTACAAACCAACTCCCTGCCACAATGACCTGCTCAACTTGAACTGGCTCGATGAAGAAGTGGCGGGCGATATTGGCGAACTGCGCCTGATGGATTGGGAATATGCGGGCATGGGTGATATCTTCTTTGACCTCGGCAACTTTGCGCATCACCACCGCCTGAATGAAGAGCAGATCTACTCCTTCCTGACGGCTTACTTTGGCAAGATGACCTCGAAGCATTATGCCCGTCTGCGAATCATGTGGGCAATGTCAGAGTTGCATGAAGCGATGTGGGGCACCACACAAACCGTCATTTCGAAACTGGAAGAGGATTTCCAAGGCTATACCAATCTTTGGTTTGGGCGTTATCGCATGCACGTCACCGACTATCGTTGGGAGAGATGGCTGAAGGATGTGGCAAAGAAATAGTGATTTAAGAAGATGAATTTTTTGAACCTTTCTTCTTTCGTACTTTGAATTGAAAACCATAAGGAGTAAACATGTCAATCGTAAATGCAAAAGAAATCATGATCCCCGCAGCAAAAGAGGGATGGGCTGTTGGCGCGTTCAACATCACAGATTTGCTGCAATTCGAAGCGGTCATCGATGCGGCCATCGAAAAGAAAGCGCCCGTCATCGTGCAGACTTCGGTCAAGCCTTCGCAATTTTTAGGGACAAACATGATGGTGGCAATCTACCGCACCTTGGCAGAGTCCGCGCCGGTGCCGGTATGCCTGCACCTCGATCACTGCACAGACATCGACTATTGCAAGAAGTGCGCGGACGCAGGCTACACCAACATCATGATCGACGCCTCCAAACAATCGTATGAAGAGAACATCCGCCAGACGAAGGAAGTGGTGGATTACTGCCATAAAGTTGGCAATATCTCTGTCGAAGGTGAGTTGGGAACCGTGGGTGGCGTGGAAGATCAGATCAAAGTCGCGGAAGATGAGGCGCAGCTCGCCAACCCCGAGCAATCGGTAGAGTTCGTCGAACGCACCGGCGTGGACATCTTCGCCCCCGCCATCGGCACGGCTCATGGTGTGTATAAGACCAAGAATCCCAAGATCGATTTCGAGCGCATGGCAACCATCCATAAGATGTTGAACAGCAATGGGATCAAGACTCCACTCGTTGTCCATGGTGGAACCGGGCTGCCCGATGATTATGTCGCCAAGCTGCTCGCAGCGGGCGGCGCAAAGTTCAACGTCTCTACAGAATTGAAACACACACTCATCGATGCGAAATGGGAATATATCAACGCGCACCGTGATGAATACGATCCCGGCAAGCTGGATAAGTTCGTCCGCGATGCGACCCGCAAAGCCGTGATGCACTGGATGGACAAACTCGGCTGCAATGGGAAGGCGTAATTCTGGCTGTCGTCCATCATCATTAATCGAAAAAATTTAGGAGATAACACAAATGAAGCAAATCGAAGAATACTACGCCCCATGGGTCAAGGGCATCCCGATGTATATTTCGGATCACATTGAAAAAGCATGGCGAGATCCATCATTACATCGCATGATGTCCAATGAAAATCCGCTGCCACCTTCGGATAAAGTTTTGGATGCCATGTTCAAATATGCCAAGATGGCAAACCGTTATCCTGACCAAGGACTCGTTGTCCGCAGCAAGATCGCAGAGATCAACAACGTGGATGGTCCCGAGAATGTGATGATCGGAAACGGCTCCAGCGAGGTGTACGACAATATCTTCCGCATGTTCATCATCCCACAACAGGATGAAGTCATTCAGCATACGCCATGCTTTGGCATTTACCAGTTGCGTGGAACCCTGCTCGGCGCAAAGATGGTCAACGTACCGATGATCTACAAGGATAACTATCTGCACTTCGACCCGGATGGCATCCTGAATGCCATCACCGACAAGACCAAGGTCATTGCCATTGCCAATCCGAACAACCCAACCGGCAACTTCATGGCGGCAGAGCATTTCGTCCGCATTGCGGAAACGGGTATTCCGCTTGTCATCGATGAGGCGTATGTGGAATACGCGGGTCTGGGCATGTCTCAGGTGCAGTTGACCAAGAAATACAAGAATGTGCTCATCACTCGTACGCTTTCGAAAGCCTATGGATTGGCAGGGATGCGCTTTGGTTACGCCATCGGCGCAAAGGAAGTCATCGCGCAAATTTCTGGCTCGCTTCTTCCCTGGAATGTGGGAACCATCCCGATGTGGGCAGCGTTGGCTGCATTTGAAGATCAAGAAGGACTCGCCGAACGCGTCAAGTTCAACAATGATGCGGTTTCGTTCATCTCTGAATCGTTGAGCGTGATTCCCGGCTTTGTGGTCTTCCCATCCAAATCCAACTACATTCTCTTCGATTGCGGTGGGACAGGCAAGACAGGCAAAGAAGTACTCGCCTACGCCGAGACAAAAGGCATCATCTTGCGAGGCGAGAGCAAGAAATACGGCTCTGACGGCTGGTTCCGCGTCACTGTTGGTACAAAGGAAGAAAATGAGTTGTTCGTCGATACGGTCTTGGAATTCTTCGGAATGAAGAAATAGGTGTCACATGTCAAATATCAAAGCAGTGTTCTTCGACCAGGACGGTGTCATTATTGACACCGAACGCGATGGTCATCGTGTGTCCTTCAATATGACCTTTAAGGAATTCGGCTTCACTGACGAGTGGAGTGTGGACTACTATCATGAACTGCTCCAGATCGCGGGCGGCAAAGAGCGCATGAAGCATCACTGGAAAACCAAGGGCTTCTCCAAACCGCTGACCGAAGAGGAGATTGATAATCTCGTTAAGGAGATGCACAAGCGCAAAACGGCTCTGTTCGTGGAGCTGATCGAGACGGGAAAGCTTCCTCTCCGTCCGGGCATTCATCGCTTCATGAAAGAGGCGATGGAGGCTGGCTTGAAGATCGCAGTTTGCACAACATCCAACGAACAGGCGGCGAAAGCCATCACGGAAAAAATCCTCACCGACATTAAATTCGATGTTGTGCTGGCAGGCGATGTGGTCAAGAACAAGAAGCCCGATCCGGAAATCTATAACCTTGCGCTCTCCAAACTGGGACTCAGTCCACATGAAGTCTTTGTAGTGGAAGATTCCAAGAATGGCGTAAAGGCCGCTAAAGCCGCCGGGCTTAAGACCATTATCACGACCAATCACTACACCGAAAAGGAAGATGTCAGCGCGGGCGATGTGATTGTCTCCTGCCTTGGCGACCCGGATGGCGAAAAGGCTGAGATCCGTCAAGGTGAGATCAAAGGCTTCGATGGGATCGTACATGTCAGGCAGTTGATGGAGCTTTTTGGGTAGGTTTAAGATCTGACTCAAGAAAACACGTTCGTTAAAAGGAGGCGATTGCCTCCTTTTTAATTCTGATAAAATCGAAGCCGGAAGATAATATCTATGAAATACATTCCCGCACTACAAACAGGGATAAGAATCATATTGGTGGTTTTATTATTTCTGTTTGGTTTGTCCAATATAAAACAAATTCTGACAGCCTCCATGAATATCGGCGACACTGGATCAAAGGAATTGGATCTATGGGAGGCAGATATGCAGCTTGTACGCGAAGCCCTGCCCATCAACCGTGGTCTGGTCGGGTACATATCTGAAGAAGACCTGGAAGGCGCAGAATTCGCTTATTGGGATAACGAGACCGAGTTCCTGCTCACACAGTATGCACTCGCCCCGTTGATTCTGAAAAAGGGATTGGCTGCTAAATGGAATGTCGTAGTATTAAGAGATCAGGACATCGAACAGTGGTTGCAAGCCAACCCCGGAGAGTATGAGTTGATAAACATAAAAGGGCGGTTCAATCTCCTTCACGACCTCAGCATCCCATGACCCTACTTAGTTTCCTAACCTTCATCCCATCCGTTATTTTGGGTTCGCTCAGCGTGAACTTGATCTGGACTGAAAAATCCCTCTCTTCCCTGCCGTTAAAATTATCCTTGGGCGTCGGGCTGGGACTGGGTATCAGTTCCATGTTGCATTTTGCGACGTTGCACATTGCGCCGGGAAAAGTCAATCCAATATTGCTGCAAGTAATCCTCGTGATCGCATTATCCATTGTCACCTACTATAAGGCAGGGATACCAAAATTTCATAACCTGCGTTTGCCAAAATTATCCTGGCTGCAATGGGGATTGCTCATTGCTTTTATCGCATCTGTCATCGTATCCATCTTGGTATTTGTCAATTATGTCATCTCCCGTCCGCAAGGAGCTTTAGACGCGTGGAGTATTTGGAATCGAGCCGCCCGCTTCATCCATCGCGACCCTGAAAACTGGATCGCCACACTCTCCCCTGATATCGCTTTGTTAAGACATGCCGATTACCCCTTGCTAATTCCGCTTAATGTTGCCTGGGGCTGGGATGTGGTCGGTAATGAAACTCTCCGCATCCCCATGATGCAGTCCTTGCTGTTCACTCTTGCGACCATTTTCCTGATGTTTAGCGCGCTGGCATTCTTTCGGACTGTTGGACAGTCCAGTTTAGCATCCATAATTCTTATTGCAGTTTCTGGCGTTGTCTCGTCAGGGACATATCTGATCGCTGATGTACCCGTCACTTACTTTATTTTCGCATCCGGTCTCCTGATGTATTTATACACTCAACGCAATGAGTTTTCATTTTTGGTGCTTTCAGGCTTCATGGCTGGCTTGGCAGGCTGGACAAAGAACGAAGGTCTTTTGTTCATCGCTATCAGTCCGGTTGCGTTGATAATTTCCTCCCCCAAGAATTTGAAGGAAGCGTTCATATATTATTTAAGTGGCTTATTGCTTCCGTTATTGGTCATCCTCTATTTCAAGTCGATAGCCCCGCCAAATGACCTGGCAACCAATTCGTTGACAGATATGCTACGTCAGGTCATGGACCCAAGCCGTTATGGCATCATCCTTAAGTCATTTCTATCAACGCTGCAAAGCCGGGAGCCGATTCTTTTATTTTTTTATTCCTTGTTCATGTGGCGCGACTTTAACAAAGATCACTTAAGAGGCATCTTCGTCCTGGTCATCATGTTCAGTTTACAAGTTTTGGGATATGGCTTTATTTACCTCATCACCCCATACGACCTGGAATGGCATTTGCTCACATCGCAGTCCCGCCTCTTTATGCAGATCGTTCCGCTGGCATTATTCCTTTGCTTCGTCATCAGTGCTGACCCGGAAACTTTATTTCTTGAGAGACAGAAAAAAATAACATAATATATGGAAGGTCGCAATGCCAGATGAATTGTTGGATATAGTAAGTGACCATGATGTAGTCATTGGGCAAGAAATGCGCTCGATTGTCCATCAGCAGGGATTGCAACATCGCGGCGTTCATGTCTTTCTCTTTGACGCGCAGGGCAGAATGCTCATCCAAAAACGTAGTGCTGACCGCGCCTCCTCCCCCTCCCTGCTGGATTGCTCTGTTTCGGAGCATGTCAAAGCTGGAGAAAGTTATCGCGAAGCGGCGCTTCGTGGTCTAAAGGAAGAGATGGGGCTTGAAGATATCGAGCTTTCTCCGCTGGGAAAGATCCAAATGGAATATGGACCGAACGACCTTGAGATCAGCCAGATATTCGAAGGCAAGGTAAACCCAGAAGA
Organism: Anaerolineales bacterium; assembly: GCA_023382575.1. Classification (GTDB taxonomy): domain Bacteria; phylum Chloroflexota; class Anaerolineae; order Anaerolineales; family Villigracilaceae; genus Villigracilis. The sequence continues at coordinate 6,113 of JAHDWC010000030.1, read as the reverse complement.
AGTTCGCTTCGACCCGGTGGAAATTGCTGAAGTCTGCTACATGAGTTTGGATGAGATCCGAGCGGGGATCACCCAAGAAAAGTGGATATTTTGCAGCTGGTTTGTCGAAATCATGAAGTGGTATTTCGGAGAGCCAACCCGATTGAAAGTCCTTTGATCAGTTTTGAGGGGAGATGTGCTTGATGGGTGGAGACAATTCACAGTCCTGTATGAGGCGTTAAAAATCCAATTGCAACCTCGCTTGACAACGGACGTATACTATTCTTGGAGATTTTCTCCGAGGAGAATGTATGAAAAAGTCCCATAAGTTTTTTTCTGTTCTTTGCCTGTTTGCTCTACTCACGCTGACGGTTGCAACTCCGGTGTTGGCGTTCGAAGGGCGTGAGGGCGATATCGTCGTTATCGAAGCGGATGAGGTCATCGAAGATGATCTGTATGTTGGCGCGGAGGAATTCACGCTGGAGGGGACGATTAAAGGCGACTTGTTCGTGGTTGGTAATGTGGTCATCATCAATGGCACTGTCGAAGGTGATTTGTTTGCAGGCGCAAACAGTGTCATCATTAACGGCACGGTAATGGATGATGTGCGCATCGGCGGCGCGGCGCTGAAACTTGGCGATGAAGCCAGCATCGGCGGCGATTTGCTCGCGGGTGGCGCCAGCCTCGAGGCGGAATCTGGCAGCGCAGTGGGCGGCAATCTTTTGTTTGGCGGTGGGCAAATCCTGTTCGCCGGGAATGTCGCTGATGATGTCTTGATCGGAACCGGGGCGGCGAATCTGAAAGGTGAATTCGGCGGTAATGTGCTCGTGGAAATCGGTCAGATGGACGAGAACGCCCCCTCGCCGTCCATGTATATTAGCAACACGGAGATCGCGATCCCGAGCGTCAAGCCGGGGCTGACGGTTGATGAAGATGCGAAGATCGAGGGTGATCTGACCTATACCCTGAATCAAGATGCGGATGTCCCCAGCGGAACGGTCATCGGTGAAGTGACTCGTAATGAGCCGGTTGTGGATGTTAACTATGCCCGTCCTGAACCGACTGCTTCTGAGAGAGCCATCTCGTGGGTTTTGGATTTGCTGCGCAGCATCATTACCCTGATCCTGTTCGGGTTACTCTTGGGCTGGCTCGCGCCGGTATTTATGAAAACCCTGACGGACAAATTACAGTCACAGCCTGCTGCCAGCTTGGGCTGGGGTGTGGTGGCATATGTCGCTTTCTTCTTTGCCATCTTTCTGCTGGTCACGCTGATGGTCATCGGCGCAGTGATCTTTGGGCTCATCACGCTTGGCGGCATCAGCGGAACCATCGTCTGGGTTGGTATCCTGGCGTTGTTCGCTGCCATCATTGGATTCGTGCTGATAACCGCCTTCCTGACCAAGATCGTAGTGGCGTGGCTGGGCGGCAAATGGATCTTGGGACGTTTCAACCCTTCGCTGGCAGAACACAAGGTCTGGCCGTTGGTGCTCGGTGTGGTCATCCTTGCCCTGTTGGTGGAACTCCCAATGGTAGGCTGGTTGATCGGTCTGGTGGTGATGTTCCTTGGGCTTGGCACGCTTTGGCTCTGGGGTCGTGACCGCTGGCAGATGCGCAAAGCCGTCACAGTTTCGGCATAAATAAAAAAGAGGACAGGCTCCATCGCCTGTCCTCTTTTGATTCCAGTAGACTACGGGCATTCCTTGTAATACTCAACCAGACGCTCGATCTTCTCAGTGCGTCCCACCACGCCGCCACCCTTGTTGATGGCGATGAACTGGAAGTCGACCCAAGCCTTGTCGAGACCGCGGAAATTGGGATCGATGCTCTCAGCCGTGAAGGTGGTAAAGAACTTACCATTGCCATCCGTACCGAGGTTGCCGACCAGTTTCCACTCGGAGGGGTACAACCCACTGGGCTGGTCCACGACGCGATAGTACAGTTCTGCGCGGGTGATTTCTGGCACCATGGCAGTCATGGTGACTTCCAATTCACGCGGGAAACAACGCAGGGTCAGCACATCAGATGAGAACGTGATGTCGCGGAAGACACCTTTACCTAGCATAATATCCACGTTGACCGGCTGCAAACCGTCTGAACCGGATGTTGTCGAAGCGGTATCCGCGGTCGCGGTTGCTTGCGGAGCCGCAGTCGGTTCAAGAGTGGCGGTTGGTTCCTGTGTTGGAGCTTCCGTGGGAGCCAGAGTCGGTGAAGGAAGCGCGGTCGGAGGGAGGACTTCGGTGGGCGGAATGACCGTCACCACCACGGTTTGGACAACGGGTGTCGGCTGAACCTGCTGGGCGGGTTGCACCACACCACATGCCGCCAAAAGAAGGGCAAGTGTCAGCGGTAAAAATTTTTTCATTTCATTAACTCCTGATTTTGTAATAATTGAATTCTAAGTCACAATCTGGTAACACTCGTTCACCCTTTGGAGCTATTTATGCCCCTTCCGCTTATCATTTCTGTAAAGAAAAGCCATTTTTTCAGCGAATCCGGCCTGTTAAACTCTAATGTATTTCGATAATTCTTATCAGGTATAATGTTCGGCATGTTAACCCCAGAACAGATCGAAAATAAACTCGACCGTATCCTTTTAAAGGTACAAAAACCCGGTCGGTATGTTGGCGGCGAACTCAACTCGGTACACAAAGATTGGGACAAAGTAACAACCCGCGTGGCGCTCGTCTTCCCCGATATTTACGATATCGGCGTCTCAAACGTCGGTTTGAAGATCCTCTACGACCAAGTCAATCAGCGGGAGGATGCGCTGGCAGAACGCGCCTATGCGCCATGGCTGGATATGGAGCCGCTGCTGCGCGAACATGGGATTCCGCTCTACGCGCTCGAATCAAAACAACCCTTAGCCTGCTTCGACCTCATCGGCTTTTCCCTCCCCTACGAGACGCTCTACACCAACACCCTCAACATCCTCGATCTGGCGGGTATTCCCGTGCGGAGCGAAGAACGAGATGATACTCACCCCATCGTCATCGCAGGCGGACACTCAACCAACAACCCCGAGCCGATGCATGCCTTCATCGATGCATTTGTTATAGGCGAAGGCGAAGAAGTCATCCACGAGATCATCGATGTCGTGAAAAAATGGAAGGCGGAACGCAACAACCCGCTTTCCGCCTTCCGCCGTGAAGACGCCCTGCGCGAACTCACCAAACTCCAGGGCGTGTACGTGCCGCGTTTTTATCACACCAGTTACATGGAAGATGGCACTGTCGCCGCCATTGAGCCGACCATCTCCGAAGCGCCCAAGGTCATCCACAAGCGCATTGTAGCGAAGCTCCCTCCGCCGCCGACCAAATTTCTCGTACCGAACATCGACATTGTCCACAACCGTGTTTCGGTGGAGATTATGCGCGGATGCACTCGCGGGTGTCGCTTCTGTCAGGCGGGGATGATCACCCGCCCGGTCCGCGAGCGAAGTGTGGAAGAAGTGGTTGCAGCCGCTGATGAAGCGGTCCGCGCGACTGGCTTCGAGGAACTGGCGCTCCTGTCGCTTTCCTCTTCCGATTACACCTACATCAAAGACTTGGTGGATGCGATCAGCAAGCGTTTTGAAGGGCGCAAGTTGACCGTGTCGCTGCCTTCATTAAGAATCGAATCCGTTTCTGTCGACTTGATGGAAAAGCTCAAACAACATCGTTCCGGTGGCTTCACGCTCGCACCCGAAGCCGCCAGCGAACGGATGCGTCGCATCATCAACAAATTCATCCCTGACGAAGACATTATCAACACAACGCGGGAAATTTACAGCCGTGGCTGGACGACCATCAAGTTGTATTTCATGATCGGTCATCCCAGTGAAACACTTGAAGATGTGCAAGCGATTGCGGATCTGTGCAAGCGCGTCATCGCCGAGGGACGCAAAGTGGCGGGATGGAAAGTGAAGTTGAATGCCGGTGTCAGCACTTTTGTGCCCAAGCCGCAAACTCCCTTCCAGTGGGTTTCCAGCGATACACGCGAAAGCATCCTTGAAAAACAGGCGCTGCTCAAACGCGAACTGTTCAAAGACAAGAGCATCAAATTGAGTTGGACCAACCCTGATGATTCGCTTGTCGAATCATGGCTTTCGCGCGGTGACCGTCGCATCGCGGATGTGATCTACACGGCATGGAAAAACGGCGCGCGCTTCGATGCGTGGGAAGAAGGACGCAAGTTCGAGACGTGGATGGCTGCCTTTGCCGAACACGGACTGGATCATTCCTTCTATACCCATCGTCAGCGCCGCACAGACGAAGTCTTTCCGTGGGAACACATCACCGCCGCCGTACGCAAGAATTTCCTCTTCCAGGATTTCCGCATGTCACTCGAAGGTCAGATCCGCGTGGACTGCCGTTTGAACTGCTTCGCGTGCGGCATCCTGCCGACTTTTGCCAACCTGCGCCGCGAAAATCCCGGCGAGGGTTGGAAATGTCCCGAAGTGAAGACCCCCGCCCGCAAGATGGAAGTGGAACTACCCCTGGTGGGAGACTAGCAGAACATGGATTCCGGCAGTTCTACTTTTGTAACGAGCAAGTAGAACCTGTCGAATCCGCCTTCTTTATGAACAAAATCATCCTCCTTGAACGTTTGCAACGCGAACGCGACCAGTTTGAGCAATTGCTCAACCGCGTTGGTTTTGCTCGCCGCCTAACCATGAAAGGCGTCTCCGGACATCTAACCGTCAAAGACCTGCTCGCGGATGTGCTCTTGCATGAGCAATTTCTCGCAGACCGGCTTAGTGAAATCCTCGAAGGGGAGACGTATGCGCCTTCCTCCTCTTTTTCGGCGTTGGAAAGTTTTCAGAATCATTACGGCTACCCGGATTTCGAGTCGACGCTGTATGAAAAAGACAAGCCCAATCTGCTCGTGTTGGATCAATACAAGAACATCGAATTCGACGAGATCGTGTCGCAGGAATTGGCTGTCTATGCCAACATCCTCGATGCCTTCGACAAGTTGACACAGCATCAGTGCCTCGACCATGACCTGTTCCATCGCATCGCGGAACATACCTACCGACCCTATCGCCGCGTTGGGTCTGCAATCCAGCGCTGGCTGAAGAAAATCGCCTCGGAACCTAAATAACATGCGCGTCCGAATCACCTTCTCCAAGCAGGGACCCCTGCGCTTCATCGGTCACCTTGACCTACATCGATTATGGGAACGCGCCATGCGCCGCGCTGGCCTGCCCATTGCGTATTCGCAGGGCTTTCACCCGCAGCCAAAGATCAGTCTCGCCGCGGCATTACCGTTGGGATTCTCCTCTCGTGGCGAAGTGCTGGATGTACGTCTGAACGAAGAACTGACCGTGACGGATATTTCCACACGCTTGCAGGAATCGCTTCCGCCGGACATCAAGATCATCGACGTGCAGTCAGTGGATGAGCGCCTGCCCGCCTTGCAGACTCAAGTGCTGTCAGCGGCGTACAATGTTCATTTAACGGAAGCCATTGACGGATCTGAGTTGACGCGCCGGGTGGAGACGTTGATGAACTCGGAAAGTCTGCTCCGCGAGCGAAGAGGCAAATCCTACGACCTGCGTCCGCTGATCGAAATGTTGAGCGTCATCACTGAGGCGAATGGCAAGGTTTGGCTCAAAATGACCCTCGCATCGCGCGAAGGCGCAACTGGACGCCCCGAGGAGGTGTTATCGGCTTTGGGAATTGAAGCCGACACCACTCGTGTGGAGCGGACGCGCCTCATCTTTCAGGCTTGACCTGATTCCTACTTTTATCCCATATCCCTTTTGACAGCCCGCGGGTACAATGCCCGCTCAAAATTATCTCAACTCATCGGAGGATTTTTCATGGCACTTTTGGTCGCAATTCCGCTTGCCTTCATCCCGGCATTCTTCTTTTCGTGGTTCATCTATTGGCTCGACCGTTACGAGAAGGAGCCGCGCTGGTTGTTGTTGATGACGTTTTTCTGGGGCGGTTTCATCGCTGTGATCGGCACATTGATCGTAGCGACGATCTTCGAGATCGGTTTCAGTTTTGTGTTGAACGACCCCGTGCTTGAGGATATTGCCGGCGGCTCGATCACTGCTCCGCTTGTGGAAGAGTTCATGAAGGGGCTGGCGGTGATGATCGTCTTCTTTATCTTCCGCAAGGAATTTGACTCGGTCCTCGACGGCATCA
>JAHDWC010000029.1 GCA_023382575.1 Anaerolineales bacterium | reverse complement strand
AAACAATCTCATATCAGATGCTGTACGTTATGCCATTGCCAGCGGAGACATGGAATTTGCCGCCGATACCCTTGACCGTGTTTTACAAATGAACGCCACCTGGTCGGATGGCAATGTAACCCAACTATCAAGCTGGGTGGATAGTCTGCCAGCCTCTGTTTTTATCGACCGTCCCGGTTTGAGTTTAAACGCTTCACGCATCCATTATTTCAAGGAAGAGTTTGAGCAGGCGGAAGCTCTGATCACCCAGGCTGAACAAAAACTACACACTCTGCCCGCAGATAATTCATACCTGCTAGCCCTTGCCTCGTTGTATCGCGGCGCCATTGCATCCATACGCGGGGACGTGAAGCAGGCAATCGAGCAAACCACGTACGCATTGAGTCATCTACCAAAAGAGAATTATCTCGCACAGGCGCGTGGATATTTCAACCTTGGGCTTGCTCATGAAATTGCCGATCATCTCCCACTGTCCATTGAAAACTACGTGCGTGCCAGCAAGAACGCCCAAAAGGCGGGAGTCTTGTTTTTAGCGATCAATGGACTTTGCGCCGCCGCACAGATACAAATTAAACTGGGGCAACTGAGATTGGCCGACCAGACCTGCCAATCTGCGCTTCAAATTGCAGATGGCGCGCGCATCGCACCACTTGGGCTGGCGTTGTCGCTTCTTGGTGAGATCGCCCTTGAACGAAACAAACTTACTGTTGCTGAGAAGTATCTACAAGATGGAATTTCGCTCTCCCGTTATGGCGGACTGACGGAAGACCTGCTGACTGGATTAATTTCACTTGCCCGCCTGCGCGCATATCAAGGTGAAATCGAAGACGCATCCGCTATCTTACAAGAAATCAAACACCTCCTGCAACTCTTCAGCGCACATCGCATGGCCCATCTTGCCAATGCTCGCCTTGTCAGGCTGCAACTTTACATGAGAGAGAAACACCCAGAGGCGTACTCGATAAGCGACATCTATATTCATGGAAAGCCCGATGAAATAACGCAAATCCGCCTCCTTTTTGCGAAGGGTGAAATCGCTTCACTCCTCCATCCATAGCTGGCAATTCTGACAAAGGCATATGCAGAGAGGCAGGTTCGGATCAGAATCGAGAGCATGCTGCTTATCTGCTTGCTTTATCATTCCAGTGGGGATGAAAAGAACGCCGTGCTATGGCTTGAAAAATCACTGCAACTCGCTGAAACGGAAGGGTATCTGCGCATCTTTTTGGATGAGGGACCGATATTGTTGGACCTTTTGCCTCGGGTTCGTCATGTCACTCCCAGATTCGTTCAAAGCCTGCTGAAAGTGTATCAGGCCGAGGGGAAACCCCGAAGCGTATCTTCTATCCACCAATTACCCAGCCCATTGAGTGAACAAGAAGCTCGAGTGCTGACTCTGATCGTGGCGGGAAAATCCAATAAAGAGATTGCAGAGGAATTGGTCATCAGCTTGGGGACTGCGAAGTGGCATGTTCATAACGTTTTGCAAAAATTGGGAGTAAATAATCGTCCACAAGCCATTGTCCGCGCCAGAGAGTTGGGCATGTAGAACGTCAACTTGTGAGAAATTGAGCCGCGTAAGCGGCTTTTTTTGTTAACCCACCCAATCAACCTATCTTGAGATAGGGGACAACCCGGACCACAACGGATAGACTTCAATGGAACTTAAACAACGACGCGTACTTCTACCTATCAGCTAGCTTGAAGTTGTATTTAAGAATGTATGCCTGCCCACCGAATAGGACTATGAAGACGAATCAGTGATACAGGCATCATCCATTAAGAAAAGGATTCGAAATGAAAACAAAATATGCAAACTTGTTACTGTTTTTTGGTGTGTCATGTTTTCTCATTGACGCACTTGCCATTTTGCTGGGGCGTCTGGAGCCGCCGCAAAATCTTGCCTTGACTGTCTTGGGACTAATTCTGATCGGTGCCGGCGCGGCTAGCAAGCGACAATCCAACAAGGAGCGTTAATGAACCACAGTGACCGTTCCGTCATGTACAAAATTCGGGTCGAAGGTCATATCCGTGATAACTGGTTTGAGGGTCTAGTGGTTGAGCCACATCCAGAAGGCGAAACCATTATCAGCGGAATGATGGATCAAGCGGCTCTGCATGGCGTCCTCAGCCGTATCCGTGACTTGGGGTTGGTGCTGCTTTCTGTCCAAAGTCACCCAAACGAAAAAGGAAATTCCCATGAATAAACTGAAAAAACTCAGAGGTTGCATGACCTTCCTGCTCATTCCTGTACTCCTACTGGCCACCTTCGTAGTGTACTCGCAGTGGACAGCTCATACTCCTGCCATCATCGGCACAGATGGCAAGCCAGTGCCAAACAGCATCGCTTCACTTGAGAAGGTCAAACTGGGCGGCGTAGAACAGTGGCTCATCATCCGCGGTCACGATGTGGACAAGCCTGTCCTGCTATTTCTCTCAGGTGGTCCCGGTGCAAGTGAAGCGGCGCGCGTCCTACGCTTTAATAGTGAATTGGAGAAACATTTCGTGGTCGTAATCTGGGAACAGCGCGGTTGTGGAAAGTCCTACCCTTCATACAACCCAAAATCTGACCTGACAATCGATCAGTATGTTTCCGATGTGAACGAACTAAGTGAATTGCTGCGCCAACGCTTCGATGAGCAAAAAATCTATCTGGTCGGGCATTCGTGGGGCACGATCATTGGCGCACTGGCTGCCCAACAACGTCCCGATCTGTATCACGCCTATATTGGCACAGCACAAATGGTAGATGTTCAAGAAACGGATCAGATGATCTATGACCTGGTGCTGGAACATTCCCGTCAAACGGGCGACACAGATTTTGTGAACACTCTCGAAACGCAAGGCCCGCCGCCATACTTTGGTAATAGCCCCATCCAGCCTTATGCCGCGCTTTTTGGACGCGAATACCATATCTTTGAAGTGCCAAACATCAAAGATGAAACCTATCGCCGTGAAGGCGATGCCATTCAGTTGATGCTCAAGCAACCTGAATATGGTTGGCTCGACCGCCTCTATTACCTGCTTGGTTTGATGAATACCTTTAATGTAGTTTATCCCCAGTTGCAGGAAATGGATTTCCGAGCGGATATCCCCCGCCTCGACCTACCCGTTTACATGGTGCTGGGACGGCACGACATGAACAACCCGTCACAGATTCCTGAAGAATATTTCAACCTACTCGAAGCGCCGAAGAAGGAATTGATCTTCTTTGAAAACTCAGGGCATGGCATGATTTGGGAAGAAGCAGATCTGTTCCATCGCCTGATGATTGAGACTATCCTCCCCGAAACCTACAAATAATTGGAGAATCCATGTCAACTACCCTCCAGACCGATTCTATTTCACAAACACATACCCAGCGACCCTTTTCACTCAGTATCTACCTGCTGATTGTATTTGCCCTATCTTGGCCGCCACAAATCGCCTATGCCGTATGGGGCAATGATCCAGTCAGCGGCTACCTGCTCAGTTCGCTTTCGATGGTTATGGTTGCGGTTGGCACGTTCATCGCTGGACGCTGGATCTTCTGCGATGGATTTAAGAATATGGGTTGGAGTTGGGGCAAGCCAAGGCATTACCTCGCAGTTTTTATCCTAGCGTTGTTCATCTTCGGTATGCCTGTCCTGCTCGAAAACCTGTTTGGACTGCACAGCCTGCCAACAGATATTTCTGTGGGAGCCCTTCTGGGCAATTTCTTGATTAGTTTCGTGTTGACACTCATCCCTGGTTTCAGTGAGGAATTCGGATGGCGCGCCTACCTGTTGCCTCGCCTGGCAGAACGTTACAGTTTACGCAAAGGGCTGCTCATCCATGCCTTCATCTGGTGGGCTTGGCATGTCCCCGCTCTGGTCAAAATCAGTTTGCAGGTTGAAGGAGCAGAATCCAATCCATGGTTGTCTGTGGGTGTGACCCTTTTTGTCAGCCTGTTACCAGCGATGATGAACGCCATCCTGTTTGCCTACGTCTGGAAAGTCAGCCAGAGTTTGGCAGTTGCCAGCGTGTACCACTCCGCCTACGATGAAGTCCGCGATGCGCTCCAACGAGGAATCGGATTTGGTCCGCTGGTCAGTATTTGGGAGATGTCCGTCACGCTGATCTTCGGCGCAATTCTGCTCTGGAGGGCGAATTGGTCCGGAATCAAAAATGATGGAAGCTGAAAGTAATTTCACAACAACAAGGATTTACAACGTGATGAAAAATCATTTCATGTATGACATAACGCCTCACATTGCAGAGATCTACGATCAGACTGTAAACCAATACGATGATGTTCAACTAATCCAAAAACTGATCGGGGATTCAAGCCAGTTGCGTATTCTCGAAGCATTTTGCGGCACCGGTCGGATTCTTATTCCACTTGCGATTGCCGGACATCATGTTGTTGGGCTAGACAAAGCCTTGGGAATGCTCTCCTGCGCCAAAGCAAAGGTTGAAAATTTGGATAAAGCGACGCAAAGTCGAATTTCACTTTTTGAAACCGATGTATTGCAAGGAGAGTGGACATATGGAGAATTTGATCTAGTCATTCTTGGCGGTAATTGTTTTTATGAATTATCAACACCTGAAGAGCAAAAAAAAGCATTATGAATGCATCATCCGTATTGAAACATGGCGGCTATATATACATTGATAACGATCATATGGAAGGTGGACTTGACCCATCATGGCAAACGCCAGGTATACATTCTGGATTTCCAACAGGAATTTGCAATGATGGTACATCTGTTGAAACATATATGGAAACCATCTGGTTTAATATTCCCAACAGGCTGGCTACGTTTCGCCGACTCACCCGGATAAAATTTCCTGATGGAAACACGATCGAAAATGAATACTTCCAGCAAAAACATCCTGTTAACACACTAGAGGTTCAATCCTGGCTGGAGGCGCTTGGTTTCATCATTGAATATATGTATGGAGATCGCCAAGGTAATCCGTATTCAGAGGAGTCGCCCAAGGCAATTTTCTGGGCAAGAAAACCATAAGCGCTGAGCCACTCATCGGTCAGGCGTGCGTCCTCCCGACCTCACAGTTAAACTGAAAAACGGGCTATGAAACGAAAGGAAAATAATGATCCACTTACTTCAACCCACCCTGAAAAGATCCCTGATCCTGTTCTATTTCTTGCTTTTGGGCATCTTCATAACCGGTTGCACAGCACAAAAATCAAATATCCCAATGAATTATCGCTGGGCTACTGTTGAAGGTAGTCAGTTGCAGGAATTCCAATCTGGTGAACAGTTTTACTTCAGCATCCCGGTGGACGAGGACCTTGTCAGGGAGGGCACCCCAATCAAAATCCAGGTCAGCGGCAACGTCAGCAGTGGCTCGCTGCGCTTTGAGCTGCGTCAACCTGACGGCTATGCAGTTTGGAACTCCGGGACAATTAATCCTGGCGACTTTTCCATCAACACGGAGTATGCCATCCCCGCCGAGCAAACTGGGACATATACATTGGGGTTGGTTTACAGCGCGAATACCACAGCCACTTACAATCTGGGATGGCATGTTATCAAGCTGGGAACAATCATCCTCCTGCCGGGGTTGGGCATGATCCTGGTAGGATTGCTATTTGTCTTTTATGCTGCCCATAAGAAAATGCTGGGCTGGCGTCATTTGGGTTTGGGTGCCTTGTTCTGGGTGCTAACAGTAGTCGTAAAGTTTGCTTTTGCCATTCTGGTGAATCCCATTGTCATTCAAATACTGGGGGTAACAAACGAAAAGCTTTTCTCGCCTGGCAATCTGGCAGCATATCTCTACATCGGTGCATTGACCGGCATATTCGAAGCCGGGTTAGCTTGGTTTATCTTAAGTAGAAGTCGTTGGGGCAAGGCGGACTGGACTCAGGCATTGGTCTTCGGAATTGGTTTTGGCGTTGTCGAGGCCCTGTTGCTTGGACTTGTCGGGTTTGGTTCCGCTGCTTTTAGCATGCTTTCGCCGGAAGCATTGCCCATTTCTACATTAGCCAATTTGGCCAATAATGCTACGCTCAACATGGGATTAGCTCCGGTTGTCGAACGCGTGTCAGTTATTTTTGCCCATATCTTTTCTTGTGTTCTGATATTTTTCGCCATTGCCAGCGGCGAAACCAAATGGGGCTGGCTTGCCATCTTCTACAAAACCCTATTGGATGCTCCCGCTGGATTTGCCGCGTTTTGGGGCACAGAGACAGCCGAAAAAATCTGGACGCTGGAAGCGGTCATTGCTATCTTTGGGCTGATTGGACTTTGGGGAACGCTTCAGATTATCCGACGCTATTTGCAGTATCCAAAGATGGAGTAAAACTACACGTCTGTATTTGCTATCGTATATGAAATCGGCTGACAGTCGAACTATCAGCCGATTTTTTCCATAAAGGAGATGCCAAGCTCAACTCAGAATCTGCTCGTACGAATCTAACCAGACTTGCAATGCCTGAACCTGCCTAGGACGATATTGATACATGACAAATCGAAAAGACATTTTGCAATATGGAGACGTTTTTGCTTGAAAGGTAACCGGGGAACGTTTATACTCCAACAAATTCCACATAAGGATGAAGTCGAGGAGCAATTCATGACCCAGGAAAAACTAGCATTTATCAACCCCGCCACCAATTCTCAATTTGGCGAGGTGGTGATGAATACGCCAGAAGAAGTGCAGGAAGCTGTACGTGACATGCGCAGGGCGTTCCCTGCATGGAGTGGAAAGACCGTCCGAGAACGGGCAGACATCTTACACAAACTCCAGCATGTGTTAATTGAACGACGCGATGAAATCAGTTCTGTCTTAAATCAGGATTGCGGCAAAAGCCGCCAGGATGCTCTTCTTGAACTGTTTGTAACCGTGGATATGTTGGCACAATATCGCAGGCACGCCGCACAATGGCTTCGCCGACAGCGCGTCTCCTCAGGGCTATACCTCTTTAAACGTTGTTACATCGAGCACCTTCCACATGGTGTGACAGCCATTATCTCGCCCTGGAACTATCCCTTCACCCTCTCCTTCCCGCCGACGATTGCGGCGCTTCTGGCTGGAAATACGGTAGTCCTAAAACCATCCGAAGTGACCGCTGCGACGGGAGTACTCATTGAAAATCTCATCAAGAGCGTGCCAGAACTTGCCCCGTTTGTGCGCGTGGTTCATGGGGATGGGAAAGTGGGTGCGGCGTTGGTAACGAGCAAACCAGACTATATCTTTATGACCGGTTCCACAGCGACCGGGAAAAAGATCATGCATGTTGCCGCAGAAAGCCTTACCCCGGTCGCTTTGGAATTGGGCGGCAAAGACTCCATGATCGTGTTGGAAGATGCCGATCTTGAGTCCGCGGCTCGTTGGGGAGCCTGGGGCGCATTTTTCAACACAGGCCAGACGTGCATGTCGGTGGAGCGCGTATATGTCGTTGCCTCAAAATATGATGAATTCGTAAAACTTGTGGTCAAGCAAGCCAACGAATTGAAAAGCGGATATTCCACCGAATTGAACAGCCCCTATTTCATGGGACCTGTCACTGATCCTCGCCAGGTAAAGATCATCGATGACCATTTGCAGGACGCCACCGATAAGGGCGCAAAAATATTGACTGGCGGAAAGAAGGATGGGCTATTCTATGATCCCATTGTTCTGGTCGATGTAAATCACAGCATGAAGATCATGCGTGACGAAACATTTGGTCCGGTAATGCCGATTGTAAAAGTACAGGATGAGGAAGAAGCCATACGCTTGACGAATGACAATCCCTATGGATTAAGCGCATCCGTCTGGAGTTTGGATATTAATCATGCAAAACGAGTGGCAGATCGCATCGAAGCGGGTTCTGTCATTATCAATGACAGCATTGCGCAATTCGGAGTCCCCATGCTTCCCTTTGGTGGCACCAAAGACTCTGGCTTTGGGCGAACTCACGGCAAAGAAGGACTGCTGCAGTTCACACGTCCATATAGTTTTGCGATAGGAGGCGCACCAGTAAAACTGGATATAGCGACGGTCTTGCGTGAGGCGGGTCATTATGAACTTGCCACTGCCATCATGGGTGTTTTATTTGGAACAACACTCAAGCAAAAAGCAGAAACATTGTCGCAGTTCTTCCGCAGAAAGAACAATCCGCCTGCGGCAAATCCCAAACTCGAAAAAATTTCTGCAAAATAAACAATTGACCCGCAGGGTGCGCCCTGCGGGTCAATTGTTTTAACTCCATCCTTGAATGATCATCACATGCTTTGTGGCTTGATAATTACCTATCACTTCGGCAGACAAATCCTTGCTAAAGCCTGATTGTTTGAAACTGGGATGCATCCTTATGCATATAGGACATTCGGCAACATTTTAAACTCTGTTTAGCTTCTTGTTATCGACGGCTGAACCAGGTGTTATATAATCCACGTATGGTTGTTTCAATACTAGCTACAAAACTCTACATCCCGCCACCTCCTCCCAAAGTTGTGACGCGCTCTCGCTTGATCCATCAACTTAACGAGGGGCTCGCCGCAGGACGCAAATTAACTCTTGTCTCCGCGCCGGCTGGTTTCGGCAAAAGCACCTTGGTCAGCGGATGGATCGCAAGCCGCGAGCACACAGCCGCCTGGCTATCGCTGGATGAAAATGATAATGATCCTGTGCGTTTTTTGGTCTACTTTATTGGCGCCTTGCAGACCATTTCGCCAAATCTTGGCGCAGATATACTGAACATACTTCAAGCTCCACAACTGCCCCCCATTGACTCGATTCTAACGGCTCTGCTCAATGAGATCGCGGCCATCCCAAACGATTTCACCCTCGTTCTGGATGACTACCACCTTGTGGACGCTAAATCGGTTGATGAAGCGCTTACCTTTCTAATTGATCATTTGCCGCCTCAGATGCATTTGGTGATTACCACTCGCGAGGATCCATCTCTGCCCATTCCACGCTTGCGCGCCCGAAATCAATTGACCGAAATCCGCGCTTCAGACTTGCGCTTTACTGCATCTGAAGCCGCAGAATTTTTCAATCGGATAATGAATCTTGACCTCTCTGCAGAAGAAGTCGCCACGCTGGAAACCCGCACCGAAGGCTGGATCGCCGGATTACAACTCGCCGCAATTTCGATGAAGGGACAACAGGACATCCACGGATTCATCCAGGCTTTTGCCGGAGATCACCGCTACATTGTGGATTATCTGGCTGAAGAAGTTTTGCGGCGTCAGACGGAAGATGTCCGCGGCTTTCTATTAGAAACTTCCATCCTTGACCGTTTGGACAGTTCGCTTTGTGATGCAGTTACCAATCGGACAAGAAGCAAATCGAAATTGGAGCAATTGCAACGAGGCAATTTGTTCCTCATCCCCCTTGATGAAAAGCGGCGCTGGTTTCGCTATCATCATCTCTTTGCCGATGTGCTTCGAATGCACTTAATGGCTGAACAACCCGATCAAGTTCCCGTTTTACATCAGCGTGCAAGTGAGTGGTTTGAGCAGAATAATTTTACGGCTGACGCGATCCACCATGCGCTGGAAGCAAAGGATTTTGACCGAGCGGCAAATCTGATCGAACGAGCCGTGCCGGAAGCGCGGCGAACCAGACAGGAGACTCAACTACTAAATTGGCTAAAAGCACTCCCTGAAGAAGTACTCCAGCATAGACCAGTGCTTAGCGTTCACTATGCCGGTACACTGCTACAAACTGGTCTAATGGATGGCGTCGAGAAACGATTACAACAAGCCGAACAATGGCTCGAAAAAGAGATTCACAAACAACCCATTTACGTGGACAGAGAGGATTTTCAGCGGCTACCCGGTCTGGTCGCGATGTATCGTGCCGCGGTCTCTTTGCTTAATGCAGATGTGACCAACACCATGAAATATGCCCAACGGGTCCTCGACCTGGCAAGTGAGGAAGACAATCTCCTGCGTGGATCGGCGTCCTCCCTGCTTGGGCTCGCATATTGGTCAAGCGGCGATCTTGATACAACATACAAGATGTTTTCGAATGGGATGAATCATTTGCTGAAAGTTGGTTTCATCCCAGATGTGATCGGCGGCTCTGTGACGCTGGCAGATATTCAAATCACACAAGGTCACCTGCGGGAGGCAATGAGCATCTACGAGCGCGGATTACAACTTGCGACAAAACAGGATGCCCCAGTTGTGCGTGGCGCAGCAGATATGCATGTTGGCATGGCTGAGCTTTACCGCGAACGTAACGATTTGATTACCGCTATGCAATCTCTCCAGAAAAGCAAAGTTCTTGGCGAGTTCAACGGTCTACCGAAAAACCCATATCGCTGGCGTATTGCGATGGCGAGAATACTTGAAACTCAGGGTGATCTTGAAGGCGCGCTTGACCTCCTTGATGAAGCAGAGCCCATGTATGTAGGTGATTTCTCCCCAAATGTTCGCCCCATCCAAGCATTGAAGGCACGGATATGGATCAAGCAAGGCGAGTTGGGCAAAGCACTGGATTGGGCGCGTGAACGGGAGTTGTCCATTGAGGAAGAACCCAGCTACCTGCGGGAGTTTGAGCAAATTACGTTTGCAAAAATATTGCTGTCGCAATATCAAAGCGACCATACGGAAAGTTCACTAAATGACGCAATACGCTTGCTGGAACGTCTTTTGAAATCAGCAGAAGCAGGCGGCAGGATGGGAAGTGTGATCGAAATCCTGATCTTGCAAGCGCTTGTCTATCAAATGAAAAAGGATATCCCCGTCTCCTTGTCAGCGTTGGAACACGCCTTGAAATTGGCTGAACCAGAAAACTATATCCGCATGTTCGTGGACGAAGGTGCAGCGATGGCAACATTATTCCGCGAAGTTGCCGCACGCAAGATCATGCCAGACTATGTGGGCAGGTTGTTATCGGCGTTTGAGGCGGAGCGAAAAGGGATCGGAGAAGAAACACCTCCTTCCGCTGCGCCAGCTTCATCATCCCTGATTGAAGCGCTCAGTCAGCGTGAGTTGGACATCCTGCGATTGTTCAAAACCGACTTGTCGGGTCCCGAAATTGCGCAGGAACTTGTCATCGCTTTGAGCACGGTGCGGACGCATACGAAAAGCATTTACAACAAACTCAACGTCAATAGCCGCCGGGCGGCTGTGAAACGGGCCATTGAACTTGGCTTGATCTAAAACGACTTAACGAGATATCCGAACCCCGCCAAACTCCTCTGGCGGGGTTTTCCGATTCTCCCCACAAAAACTCCCCACATGTGGGGAGGACATCTCCCCACGTTGATCTGTATATTGTCGTCATCAAACGAAGATAACAATGACAGATTTCAAAAGGAGAAAAAATGAACGCCAAAGCACATTCGATCAAAGAAAGTAAAACGATGACGGCATCCGCTCTCATGAGGTTATCAGGTGGTTCTGCCATGTTGGCAGGGCTGTGTTTCATCATTATTGGATTGTTCCATCAACTCAATATCCCTTCATCCGTTACCACCGTCGCCTGGGTGAACGTGCATATTGCTGCGACTGCTCTGGGCTTCTTCGGGCTGTTTGGCATGGCAGGGTTATATGCCCGGCAAGTGGAAAAATCCGGCTGGCTGGGTCTGGTTGGATTCCTCCTGTTTAGCCTTTGGATGACGATGGTCAGCGGCTTTTCGTTCGTGGAGGCATTTATCCTGCCGCAATTGGCGAACGAGTCGCCTGCTTTTGTGGAAAGTCTGCTTGGAATGTTTACCAATGTTCCCGGCACGGTTGAACTCGGCATACTCCCAATATTATGGAATGTATCGGGACTCTTAATCATCCTAGGTCCCCTGCTGTTTGGCATTGCTACATTCCGCGCCCGCGTTCTGCCGCGTTGGGCGGGTGGTTTGCTTGCCCTCACAGCAGTGCTGGTCCCTGTTGGTGGAATGGTCCCTGCGGAATATCAATCTGAGTTCATTATGATACCGCTCGGCTTAGCAGTTGCATGGATGGGATTCGCACTCGTCTCCGAACGTCAAATCGGTTGAAGCAAAAGGATATAGTGATGAAAACAAATGTCATTGGTAACGTTCCATCCAATATGCCAGCAAAAAAATTACAGAACACATGGTGGACACCAGCTGGTTTGATCTTACTAAGCGCCATACCGCTCATCTTCGGTGCGATCCGAATCAACCAGTTGGCAAACGGCGCAGAGATCACACCAGATAACGCGCGCTTCTTTGCGTCGCCATCACCCGTCGTCATTCATATCATCAGTTCAGCGATCTATGCTTTGTTCGGCGCCTTCCAATTCGTAAGTCGACTCTGGAAACACGGAAATAGTTGGCATCGCTGGGTTGGTCGGCTCCTGGTCCCATTTGGATTAGCAGTTGGACTCTCCGGACTTTGGATGACTCTCTTCTATGACTACCCAGAAGGTGCCAGCAAACTCCTCTACGGACTGCGCCTCTTTTTCGGATTTGGCATGGTTCTGTCCATCAGCCTTGGATTCATCTCGATCCGGCGGCGTGATGTCAATCAACACCGCGCGTGGATGACACGCGCCTATGCCATCGGTATGGGAGCAGGTACACAAGTGCTGACCGGGATAGTTGGAGCCATAATCTTTGGCAAACCCAATGAATTTGAAAATGCTTTGTTGATGGGTGCCGCTTGGGTGATCAATCTTGCAATTGCTGAATGGAGCATTCGCAAGGGTCAAATCCGCCCAACCCACACAGCAGAAATCTGATTCTCAATATCAACCTCGCTTATTTGTTAAACGAAAGGAATTAAAAATGAGAGCAATTGTAGCAACCCAATACGGCGGACCGGAAGTTCTTCAACTCAAGGAGATCGAAAAGCCAGCGCCGAAAGACAATGAAGTTTTGATCAAAGTCCACGCCACCACCGTCACCGCCGCAGATTTTCGAATGCGAAGTTTCACCGTTCCTGCCGCAGTATGGATTCCCGCCCGCCTTGCGCTGGGCATTACAAAACCCAGACAACCAATCTTTGGCTCTGAACTTGCGGGCGTAGTGGAAGCAATTGGCAAAGATGTGACCCGCTTCAAGGTCGGTGACCAGGTCTTCGCCTCAACCCTGACCGAGAATTTTGGCGGCTATGCCGAATACAAATCCCTGCCCGAAAAGGCGATGATGGCGATCAAGCCAAACAACTTGACTTATGAAGAAGCTGCCGCCCTCCCCATCGGCGCGACCACTGCCCTGCGCCTGCTCCGCAAAGGAAACATCCAACGCGGACAAAAGGTTCTGATCTACGGTGCTTCGGGTAGTGTCGGTACGTATGCGGTACAGCTCGCCAAATATTTCGGCGCAGACGTGACCGGTGTTTGCAGTACGTCCAATTTGGAGATGGTGAAATCTCTGGGCGCTGACCATGTCATCGACTACACAAAAGAAGATTTCTCAGCCGTGCAAGAACGCTATGACGTTATCTTCGACACGGTGGGGAAGTTCTCCAAATCACAATACTCGAGAGTTCTCGCATCAAATGGAACCTATGTGTCAATGGCAAAGCTGGACACAAAAGAAAGCATGGATAATCTGATTTACATCAAAGAGTTGGTCGAAGCAGGTAGACTCAAAGCGGTCATTGACCGGTACTATCCATTGGAAGATATGGTCGAGGCGCACCGTTATGTCGATATGGGACATAAAAAAGGGAACGTTGTCATCTCAGTGGGGCATAAGAATGGAAAATGAACAACAATCAAACTCTGATGCGAAGCAGTCACTGGTATACACCTTCAAGATCAAAGGCCACTTGGGTCAACAGTGGCTGAACTGGTTCGAAGGGTTGGCCGTCACGTTGGAAGAAGATGGCAACTCTCTTCTACGTGGACCCGTTATCGACCAGTCTGCATTATATGGCATCTTGAAAAAAATCCGTGACTTGGGAATGCCGTTGCTGTCAGTCAATTTCACCGACTCCAATCAACCACTTGAATCAGGAACTGGCGAGGTTAATGATGACCTATGAGCAATTTAATTGTTAACTCCTTCGGTCCTATCTTTATTGGGATTGGCGCAACATTGGTTTTTGACCTTTGGGGCTCGTTTCTCAAACAGGCTTTCAAAATCCCATCATCAAACTTTTGTCTGGTTGGGCGCTGGGTTTTATACATGCCAAAAGATATATTTAAACATTCCAAAATTAGTTCTGCCCCGCAAAAGAATGCAGAATGTACAGTTGGGTGGATTGCTCATTACATAACCGGCATCCTATTTGCAGTAATTTTTCTTGCATTCGCAGGCATGGACTGGCTTTGGCACCCTATCCTTATCCCAGCGCTCATCTTTGGGATAATCACCGTTTCTGCACCATTCTTCATCATGCAACCATTATTCGGTCTCGGATTTGCCGCATCAAAAACAGTGAATCCCATGCAGGTACGGATCCGCAATTTAATGAATCACATTGTCTTCGGATTTGGACTTTACATTTTCGGGTTATTGTTTAACTGGCTGATATAAATAATCAAAGTCTCACCTGCCGCCACAGGCGAGACTTTCACGTTGAAGTTCTGAAGCGCCCACAACAGCAGATACCGATTCCAAGATAGATCTGTATCATGTCATTTATGTTTCTCCTATTGACGCACCTGTATTTGATATGTTAAACTGAAAGTGCTTTCATTTTAGCTTTCATCCGAGGATCATAAACAACATGCCGACGCAAAACAAACCTACGATATATGATGTTGCAAAACGTGCCAAGGTAAGCATAACCACCGTCTCTCGCCTTCTTAACACACCCGATAAAGTAAATCCTGAGACGCGCAAATTGGTGATGGATGCCATCGACAGTTTGGGATTTACCCCCAAGGCAGAAGCGCGTGCCAGGGCAATGCGTAACACAAACCGCATCGGTGTGATTACACCTTTCTTTACGGCGCCCTCATTCGTACAAAGGCTAAGAGGTGTGGCGTCTGCCTTGTCCAAGGCAAATTATGAATTGGTCATCTATCCTGTCGATGACATGGAACATCTTCAGGGATACATCTCTTCCATCCCCGTGATGAAAAACCTGGATGGATTGATCATCATATCATTGGCAATTGACAGTAAAGATGCCAACCGACTTTACGAAAATGGTATGCAAACCGTTCTCATTGAATATTCCCACTCGGCTCTCAACAGCATCGTGATCGATGACGCCGAGGGTGGCCGATTAGCTGCACGATATTTAATTGGCAAAGGACACAAGCGTCTGGCTTTTTTAGGCGACATCGAACCGCCAGAACGATACGCCATATATCCGGTCAAATCCCGCTTGCATGGTTTCAAGGAAGTTCTAAAAGAAGCTGGTATCGAGCTTCCTAAAAAATATATACGACAGGCAGAGAACAGACAGGATATCTCAATAAAAGCAGTTCATGAACTACTAAATGTTGACAATCCCCCAACAGCGATCTTCGCCGCATCTGACGTTCAGGCCATGAGTGTAATGAAGGTAGCCAGGCAATTAAAGCTGAAGATCCCTGACGATATCGCAGTCATTGGCTTCGATGATATTGATATGGCAGAATATGTGGATTTAACGACGATACGCCAGCATTTGGATGAATCTGGCAGGTTGGCCGCCGAAATGGTTCTCGCTCGCATCAAGGACCCCAAAAGGGCGCTTCAACAGATCAAGCTCCCCTTGGAATTCGTCGAACGGTCCACGTGTTAAATGCAGCCAATCACTTGAACAAATACACCCTAAAACATTAATTTCAATATTGACTTTTAAAAAGGTTATGTTATACTCGATATTGAAAGTGCTTTCATAAAAACTCTTTCAAAACCTAATAAATCCCAGAATTTTCACAAGCGAATATAGGAGGTGCCCTCCCCTTCATTATGACAATTTCCCTACCTTCCCCTCATATAGTGAACAGAATTTGATTCAATATTCTAATAAGGAGAGAAGAATGAAGAAACTATTTTGGCAAACTTTTTCACTATTGCTCGTAGCCTCCATGATCCTTACTGCATGTGGAACTCCCGCGGTCACAGAGTCCCCCGCCGCAACTGAGGCAGCAACAGAAGAAGTTCCCACTGAAGCCGTCGCTACAGATGCGCCCGCAGAGGCGAGTCTGAGTTGTGGAACAGATCCTGTTGTGCTCAATGCCTACTTCGAGACCGGGTTCGATATCCCCTTCAAACTGGCCGAAGAGTTCACCAAACAATATCCAAATGTGACCTGGGATATCAAACAAGACCAGTTTACAAATCTCATTAATTCAACTCCACGCCTGCTCTCGGGCGACAATCCACCCGACTTGCTCCGGCTGCCAACCATGGTCTCATTTGCCAAGCAAGGACTGCTCAAAAACCTTGATGAATATGCCACTGTCTTTGGCTGGAACGAGTGGCCTGTACCTCAGCTTGCCCAAAACCGTGTAGCGGAAGATGGTACTCGCGGCTCTGGCTCCCTCTATGCGATGGGACTCAACTACAGTTTGACTGGCATCTTCTATAACAAAGATTTGGCAGCTCAAATTGGCATGACCGAGCCTCCCAAGACCTTGGCTGAGTTCGATGCGCTGCTTGCCAAGGCAAAAGAAGCTGGACTTCTCCCCATCATGCAGTGGGGCAGTGCCAAGAGCGGTATGGGTCTCGCGTTCCCACTCCAAAACCTGATGGCTGCCTATGGCCCAGTTGACCCGATCAATGACTGGATTTTCCAGAAACCTAATGCCACAATTGACACACCTTCAAATCTTGAAGCCGCCAAGCATCTTGAAAAATGGATTGAGAATGGATACTTCCCGCCTGATATCAATGCCATCGAATACACTGATGCTGCCGCCCGCTTCGGCAAGGGCGAAGGCGTATTCACCTTCAACGGAGATTGGCAAAACGCTGGTTACGATACAGACATGCCCGGCAACGTTGGCTTCTTCTTGATGCCCCCCGTTGAAGCAGGCGATCCGCCAGCTGCCATGTCTGCTCCACTGACGTTTGGTATTGCCGCCAATGCCAAGAATGCCGATTGTGCTGCCTTCTTCCTTAACTGGGTTGCCACGAACGATACAGCGCGCGAGATTAATGTCAACATCGGCGGATCCAATCCAGGTGGTCCATTGGGCGCCATAATGCCGGTCGTCCAAGAAGGTTCAGTAACGAATGAGACGCTTGCGGCTGGTCCCGTAGTCGGCGAGGCTGGAACCTCCATGGACTTCATTGCCAATGCAACCAGCGCCATTTTTGCTCAAGGCTGGACTCCTGAACTTCAGAAATTGGTCGGTGGTCAACAAGATGCTGCCGGACTTCTCAAAGCAGTCCAGGAAGAATACCTGCGACAACTGACTCAGTAAAGTAAAGGCCGCGTAACGATGCCTGAGATTTCCAGATCGCCTGCCACACCTGCAACAACATCAGACAACCGATCCGCGGCCTCTGCACGCCCCTCCCGACGGGTATTTCAACATAGAATACTCCGTCGGGAGTCCATCATCGGCTGGCTGTTCGTTTTGCCTGCACTGTTGATGTATGCAATCTTTGTACTCCTTCCCCTTTTATTAAGTATTCAATACTCTTTTTTTCGATGGGACGGTATTGGTCCAATGACATGGGTGGGGCTCAGAAACTACATAACCGTCTTGGAAGATCCCGATTTAGTTGCAACGATTTTCAATGCATTTCGGCTGGTTGTGTTTTTCAGCCTCATCCCAGTGATGCTTGGGCTGGTCGTCGCCAGCATCATTCACCGCGTGGCAACTGGGCGCCTCGGCGCAATCGCTCGAACCGTATTATTCCTGCCTCAAGTAATCCCACTCGTTGCCGCTGGAATCATCTGGGGATGGTTATTAGCGCTTCCAGGATTAATTAACCAGATTCTCAATGCCATTGGGCTAACCTCTGTAACCCGAGCCTGGCTCGGCGATTTCGATTGGGCTCTCCCAGCGGTCGGTCTCATTGGCGTCTGGGTCCTGCTGGGCTTCTGCACAGTCCTATTATTGACAGGTATTACGAAGATAGATCCGGCATTGTATGAGTCAGCAAGAATTGATGGTGCTAGTTGGATGACAGAATTCATCAACATCACGGTTCCACTGCTCCGACAGGAGATCGGCGTCTGTTTAACCGTTACAGTCATCGCCGCGCTCGCCGCTTTTGACATTGTCTATGTCTCCACAGCCGGCGGACCCGGCAACTCAACCGCGGTTCCCGGAATCCAAATATACATCCTCGCCTTCACCGAGCAGCGGATTGGACTGGCATCTGCTCTGGCCGTAATGCTCATGCTCCTGGTGTTGATCGTCATCCTTCCGATTCAGCGCCTCAGTCGGGAGGTGATGCGATGAGAGTCGGGCGAATGGAACTCGTTACAGGGCGGACATTCCTAATCGTGCTGATGGCAATAACCATCCTGCCTTTTATCAGCATATTTGTGACCGCCCTGCATCCATCTGGGACTGTGCCAAACGGGCTTGAATGGCCGGCTGACCCGCAGTGGGGAAACTTTGTCGAAGCGTTTAAAGTCGCAAACATGACTGCCTTACTAGGCTCAAGCGTATACATTGTCATCGCCGTGGTCCCAATTTCCCTTGTCATTTCAACAATGGCAGCGTTTGCAATTGGTCTCTTGCGAATTCCAGGTTCGCAGGTTCTTTTATTCTTATTCGTATTCGGTCTGACACTTCCCTTTGGCGGGATCATCGTCCCACTTTATTACTTGGAACGAGCCATGGGAATCTATAACACACGCCTCGCAATCGTATTACCGTTGATTGGGTTGTACATGCCATTCGCAGTCTTTTGGATGCGTGCGCACTTCGTCAACATGCCGGGCGAAATCTCGGAAGCCGCTCGTGTTGATGGAGCAACTGCCTGGGACTTATTCTGGCGGATCCACCTTCCACTTGCGAGGGCCCCAATCGCATCACTCGGAATTCTTATGTCCGTTTGGACGTGGAATCAGTTTTTGCTTGCACTGGTACTCGTGGAAGACCCCACACAGCGCACGATGGCTGGCGCACTAGGGGCGTTCCAAGGTCACTACGCAACCAATGTCCCCCTGCTCTGCGCAGGCACGATATTGATTCTGATGCCTACACTCGTCGTCTTTGTGTTGTTCCAGCGTCAGATTATCACAGCTTTGATCCAAGGTTCTGTTAAAGGATGAGCTCGCAAATCTGCGTTGGCAGTTTCAGTTTTCTTAAACGAATCCATATACCGTATGGACTCACCCAATACATATAGGAAAAAAAGAAATGAACAAAAAAAATACCCTATGGTCTTTAATCACTCTGCTGGTTTTGGTCTCCATGTTACTTTCCAGTTGCGCTGGAGCCCCCGAAACCGATCAGGAAACTTCCGGAACGAGTACAGAAAATAACTCTACCGAAGCATCGTCAGCAACTGAAGAACCAGTTGAGATTCATTTTGCCTTTCTGACTTTCAATCGGATCTCCGAAGACTTGGGATCGGTTGAAAGCGCAATTGACGAAATCACAGTCCCCAAGATCAATGTCAAAGTAAAGCTTCACCCTTATTCGATCGCTGACTATAGTCAACAAATCAATCTCTCTCTGCAAAGTGGAGAAGGTTTGGATGTCTTCCACACGTTGGGCGATTTGCCTCAGCAAGTATCGCAAAACAAGGTGACAGACATCACCGATATGATCGATCAATATGCACCAGAGGCGAAAGCCATTGTCGGTGATAATTTCTTGAAAGCATCCACAGTTAATGGAAAGGTGTATGGGATTCCAGCCTATAAAGGCGTAGCAATGGCTCCCAATCTGGTGTATCGAGCTGACATCATGGAAGAGATTGGCGTAGACCCAGACACGATTAAGTCTGTGGATGACCTCGGCGATGTTTTTGCAAAGGTCAAGGAAAAATATCCTGATATGGTCCCCTTGGTGCCAAATATGCCAGGAGAATTGGGACTGACCCTGACCCAATTCGGGATTGATCCACTTAGCGATAGTTATTTCCTACCCAAAGCTGTTCTGATGGGAGACAGCCTTCAGGTAGTGAACTATTACGAAACTGAAGAATTTAAGAAAGTTGCGACGTTGGCGCGCGATTGGTATAACAAAGGCTATATCTTAAAGGATGCGGCCACCACCACCAGTGCAGCACTCGAATTAATGAGTGCTGGAAATGCATTTTCATATATTGCAAGTTATGCAGGTGAACAAGCCTACGTTCAGATTGCAGCACAGACTGGCCACGACATTCGCATGGTACGTCTGGGAGAGCCTTATCTGAACACTGGCAGCATCAATGCATTGACATGGTCTGTTGCAAGCACCAGCAAAAATCCAGAAGCGGCGCTCAAACTCATAAACTTGATTTTCAGTGACAAAGATGTGATCAACCTGATCATCTATGGTATCGAAGGTCGTGATTACGTTAAAGTGAGCGATGATCACGTTCAATATCCTGAAGGACAGGATGCCAACACGGTTCCTTATACGGCTCAATTGAGTTGCGGGATTGTTGGAAACCAGTTCATTCAGTATGCCATGGCAGGTACAGATATGGCGGATCTACAACTCATGTTAGAGGAAAATCAAAACTCCGCCGTGTCACCAGCACTTGGGTTCACATTTGATAACAGCAGTGTATCAAATGAAGAATCAGCAGTGTTGAATGTCATTAACGAATATTTACCCGGATTGAACACCGGCAGCGTGGATCCTGAAGTTGAAATCCCCAATTTCGTCGCCAAGCTAAAAGCTGCGGGCTTAGATAAGATCATTGCAGCAAAACAAGCTCAGTTGGATGAATGGGCGGCGCGGTAAGAGTCGACTAACCCACTGTTAGAAGAAATCACATTCAAAACATGGAGGGAAGTGCCCGCCACTTAACTCCCTCCATGTTTTTTAATGGAGTTGGCAAGATGACCTTTTCACGAACCGCTTTAGGATCGCTCAAGAAAACGCTCCCCCTGATCTTAATGGCACTTCCTGGTCTGATCTATCTGGTTATCAATAATTACATCCCAATGAGTGGGATCATTATTGCCTTTAAGAAAATGGATTACAGCAAAGGCATCCTCGCAAGTGACTGGATTGGGTTTGATAATTTTCAATTTCTTTTCAGCACCCCTGATGCCTGGATCATGACGCGAAACACCATTTTGTATAACCTGGCATTTATCGCGATCGGAACGATCTGCGCATTGGCATTAGCGCTGGGCATGAATGAAATTAAAGAGCGTTTTTTCGCCAAGTATTTCCAGGGGGTCTTCCTGCTTCCCAACCTGATTTCCATGGTAGTGATCTCATATGTAGCCTTTGCCTTCCTTAATACCGACACAGGCTTTATCAATCGAACAGTACTTCCAACGTTGGGGCTATCTGAAACCAATTATTACACTCGCGCGCAAGACTGGCCCATCATTCTATTGATCGTCTACTTATGGAAGAACACCGGCTATGCTTCAATCATATATTTAGCAAGCATGTCTGGCATTGACCCAACCCTGTACGAAGTAGCGCGTATTGATGGGGCAAACAAATGGGATCAGATCCGCCTGATTACGCTTCCCCTGCTGAGACCCACTATTGTCATTTTAACCATGCTCGCAGTTGGGCGCATCATGTTTTCAGATTTCGGTTTGTTCTACCAAGTCACAATGAACTCCGGTGCTCTCTATTCCACCACCCAAACGATTGACACATATGTCTATCGCGGATTGATGCAGCTAGGCAACATTGGTATGTCGTCAGCAGCTGGTGTCTATCAATCGCTTGTTGGCTTTGTTCTTGTGCTGACCACGAATTATCTGGTCAAGAAAATTAGCCCGGAAGATGCTTTGTTTTAAGGAACGATAAATGAAAACCCTGTATTCCAAAAGCGAGAAAGCTTTTTCATCTGGGGCAACAATGATCCTGTCCGCTCTGGCAATCATAAGCCTTCTGCCGTTCTTATTAATCATAATCGCTTCCATTACTGACGAGAAATCACTTATTGCCAATGGATATTCATTCTTTCCACGTGGGCTGAGTTTGGACGCATACTATTACATGATTGCACAGGCAAGAGTCGTATTGCGCGCATATGGCGTCTCGATCTTTGTCACGGTCATTGGGACAGCAGCCAGTTTGATTCTGACCCCAATGCTTGCCTATCCGTTGTCTCGTCCAGATTTCCGCTTCCGAGGCATTCTGACATTCATCGTAGTCTTCACCCTGCTGTTCAATGGAGGCGTCGTGCCCTCTTACATTATGTGGACAAAAGTGTTCCAATTGAAGAATACGATTTGGGCGTTAATCATCCCGAATTACCTGATGAGCGGTTTCAGCGTCCTGCTGGTAAAGAATTACTTTGAGAAGAATGTCCCACGTGATCTGATCGAGGCAGCACAGCTTGATGGCGCCAATGAATTGACAATCTTTTTCCGTATTATGTTGCCGCTGTCCACACCGGTCTTGGTAACGATTGGCATGCTTACCGGATTGGTTTACTGGAATGATTGGATCAACGGCTTATATTACATCAACGATCCAAGCCTATATGGTATTCAACAACTATTGATTCGAATTCTGGATAACATCCAATTCCTAAAATCGGGCGCAGCCGGCTCGGTCATTGGCAATATTGTTGTTGATCTTCCTGGTGCCTCCGTGCGGATGGCATTAGCTGTCATTGGTATTTTGCCTATTTTGCTCATCTTCCCCTTCCTGCAAAAATATATCATCCGTGGCATGGTGGTAGGCGCGGTCAAGGGGTAACTCGCCTGTCCCTGATAGAAAGGAACACCGTATGAACGTAAAAGAAATTGTCAATCTTATCTTGACAAACTGCAACATACCGCTATTGGAAAAAACCTGTGACCGACTAATGGCTGGAAGTTGGAATTCCGAAGTAACCGGCATTGTTACGACCTTTATGGCAACTGTTGACGTCATTCAAGAGAGTATTGCCAGAGGTGCCAATCTGATCATTACACATGAGCCTACGTACTTTACCGGCGCAGATCAAACCGACTGGTTAGCAGAAGATGATGTCTTTCTACTGAAACAAAAACTCATTACGGAAAATAAGATCAACATCTGGCGCTTTCACGATCATATGCACATTACAAGACCAGATAAGATTTATTTCGGACTCAATAAGGAATTAAATTGGGATCAATATAATATTCCCGGAAAGCCTCATTGTTATGTACTTCCCACAACAACTGTAAGAGAACTCTCCACTTTTCTCAAAGAAAAATTGGATGTTAAAGCAGTTCAAATTGTTGGCAAAAAAGATGCAAAGATCGAACGAGTCGGTTTTCTGGTCGGTGGAGGTAGTTTAGGTCTGGGCTCTGAACAGATGCCAATGGAATTGATGAGGAATGAAAACCTGGATGCGGTTATCTGTGGGGAGATTCTCGAGTGGACGTTATGTGCTTATGTCCGTGACGCCTCCCAGCTTGGGTTGAACAAAAACATGATCATCCTCGGGCACAATCGCACCGAAGAGGTTGGGATGAAGTATCTGCCCGAATGGCTGGCGACCCTGGTTCCCAATATTGACATATCATTTGTCGAAGCTGGCGAACCCTTTGAGTATGTATAAGAACGGGAGCGTCAATGGTTCAACTGGAAGCTGATGAAATCATGCGCCTCACGGTCAAAGTAGCTGATCCTAAAATTGTAAGTACCACTGGCTGTGAACGTCTTCAGGTAATCCCCATCATTGGAGGAACTTTTACTGGAAAGGAAATACATGGAAACGTCGTGCCGGGTGGAGCAGATTGGAACACAACCCAGTCAGACGACGTATCGCATGTCTTTGCAAAATATTTGCTTGAAACGGATGATGGAGAGTTTATCGCCATTGAAAACGAAGGCTTACTTGGTGCTGAATCAGAAACCAGGATAAAAACCAAGCCGGTTTTTCGCGCAGACACAACCGGGCAATATAGTCATCTTAATTATGGCGTCTATGTTGGTGAGCTAATGGCTACACCTAATGTCGCAAATAGTGTTGATATTGTGATCTACAAACTTCGATAGTAATTTCTGTCGATGATCGCAGCAGGAGTCAGGAATGCCGTTAACCTTTGATCTACCCATCGAACAACTCAAAACATATCAAGGAAAAAATCCGCGTCCCAGTGATTTTGATTCCTTCTGGGATCAGAGTTTAGCTGAGATGAGGTCACTAGACTCTCAAGTTGAGTTGATCAAAGCCGAATTTCAGTCCCCTAATGTGGACTGTTTTCACTTGTATTTCACCGGCATGGACGGGGCACGGGTTCATGCCAAACTCCTGCGTCCGCAACAAAGCACATCGCCTCATCCCGCGGTATTGATGTTCCACGGCTACACTGGTGATTCGGGAGATTGGTACGACAAGCTCGGTTATGCAGCGGCAGGTTTTACCGTCGCAGCTCTGGATTGCCGCGGACAGGCTGGGCTTTCTGAAGACACAAGCCGGGTTTCAGGGAACACATTACATGGACACATCATTCGCGGTCTCGATGATGCGCTTAAGGGACAACCTGAAAAATTACTATTTCGACAAGTATTCCTGGATACGGCACAGCTTGCAAAGATCATAATGGACATGCCTGATGTAGATGCAGATCGTGTCGGTGTCTTAGGCGGCAGTCAGGGAGGCGCATTAACTATAGCCTGCGCCGCCTTGGAGCCTCGAATTAAGCGCGCCGCACCACTGTATCCTTTTCTGAGCGACTACATTCGAGTTTGGGAAATGGATCAGGCCAAAGATGCCTACAGGGAATTGCAAGAATATTTCCGGCATACGGATCCTACACACAGAAACGAAACATCTGTTTTTGAAAAGTTGGGCTACATCGATATTCAGTTTTTGGCTTCTCGCATTAAAGCAGATGTGTTGTGGGGTATAGGCTTGATGGACACGATCTGTCCACCCTCTACTCAATTTGCTGTCTACAACAAACTTGTTTGCTCAAAAGAGCTGGTGATCTATCCTGATTACGGACATGAACCATTCCCGGGCTGGTCTGATCGGGTGTTTCAATTCCTTATGAAATTATAGGAAGCTCACCAAGTGAACTTTCTTTGGAGATAAAATGTCGCGTTTTCAATGTACTTTTCAATCCAAGGTACTGCATAACCCCGTCAATATAACAGTCTCACTCCCCTTCCCCATCTTTGATCCAACAGCAGTGAAGGAAACTTTGGATGATATTTATGCACCCCGTCACAAATTTAAGACGTTATATCTACTTCATGGCGCGTTTTCAGATTCCAGCAGTTGGACTCAAATTAGCCGAGCGGAAGAATATGCGGATCGGTACGGGCTGGCGCTTGTGATGCCCAGCGCCGGCAACAGCTTCTACACTGACCTGTTACATGGACCTGCCTATTGGAGCTTTATCAGCGAGGAGCTTCCCCGCTTTGTTAGATCCATCTTCCCGTTGTCAGAGAAGCGGGAGGATAACTTTGTGGCTGGCTTCTCCATGGGTGGCTATGGCGCTTTAAAACTCGCATTGAACAAACCGGAAAGCTTTAGCGCAGGGATCATCATCTCTGGTGTGCTGGATATTGTCTCTGTCATGAAGAATCCGATTCATCCATTGTTTGATGTGAATGAATATTACGGCGGCTTCGACAAATTGGAGGGAAGCCATAATGATTTATTCGCTCAGCTTCAACGACTAAAGGCGAGCGGCGCAACCCTTCCCAGACTTTACATCACATGCGGTGTGGATGACTTCGTTTACAACATGAACGTTAAGTTTAGAGATTTTGCCAACGCGAATGCAGTTCCCTTAACCTTTGAAGATGGACCTGGAGCCCATACATCCGATTTCCTCGATCAGGGACTTCTTCGATCTTTGAAATGGCTTGCTTCAAACGAATGAAGGAAACTGTCATGCTTGAAAGAAGCAAACCTTTTTACGGTGCCATTGAGGCGGAGGGATCAAATTCGTTTGTGCGGTTGGATCAGGTCTGAATGATCTTCATACCGAAGCTCATTTTGATACAACAACGCCAGCAGAAACGATGGCACAGCAGAGACAGATCTTCAAGACTCTCCATAATCAAAAGACAAGAAAATATATCTTCAATCCCTTTTATATCTTCCAATACAGCTTCTAAAAAAGATCATTCTCATGAAAAATAAAGTACAACTTATCGCATATGTAGATCGCCTGAGTGGAGGCGGTATAACCGAATTACATCAACTGCTCAAAGGTCCGCTGGACGGGCTATTTGGTGGCGTTCACCTGCTTCCCTTTTATTACCCTATTAATGGTTCCGATGCGGGGTTTGATCCAATCGATCATACTCAGATTGATCCCTGTCTGGGAAGTTGGGCAGATCTCAAAGCTCTGGGAAAAGATGTGGATTTGATCGCTGATTTGATCGTGAATCATGTATCCTCCGCCTCTCCGCAATTCATGGATTTCTCTGAAAAGGGAAACGCTTCCATTTACAGCAATATGTTCCTGACCATGAACAGTATTTTCCCAAACGGCGCGACCGAGTCTGACTTGTTGGCAATTTATCGTCCTCGACCAGGCTTACCCTTTTCCTACATCACATTGAAGAATGGCGAGAAACGTCTATTATGGACAACCTTTACCCCCCAGCAAATCGATATCAATGTCAATAATCCACAGGGGTGGGCTTATTTGCAGTCGGTGCTACAAATATTGCATGAGAATAATATCCATACAGTTCGTTTAGATGCAGTTGGATATGCCGTTAAGAAGGCTGGCAGCAGTTGTTTTATGATTCCGGAGACCTTCGCCTTCATAGAAACTCTTGCCCAACAGGCAACAGCATTGGGGATTGAAGTCCTTGTTGAAATCCATTCCTATTATCGCAGACAAATCGAAATTGCCCGTCAAGTGGATCGAGTCTATGATTTTGCATTACCACCTCTTATCTTACATGCGATATTCAACCATACAGCATATTATTTAAAGCAATGGCTTGATATCAGTCCGCGTAATGCAATCACCGTGCTGGATACGCATGATGGTATTGGTGTGATCGATATTGGTGCAGATAGTGCTGATCCGCAAGCGCATCCTGGATTGATCCCCCTAAAAGATCTGGATGCCTTGGTTGAAAGAATCCACTTGAATAGTAAGGGTGAAAGCCGACTAGCTACTGGTACAGCGGCTTCCAACCTCGATCTTTATCAAGTCAATTGCACATTTTACGACGCTCTTGGACGCAATGACCATGACTATTTGTTGGCACGTGCCATCCAATTCTTTGTCCCCGGCATACCCCAAGTCTATTACGTGGGGTTGTTCGCAGGTGAAAATGATATGGAGTTGCTGACGAAAAGCGGTGTAGGTCGCGATATCAACCGACATCACTATACGCCCGAAGAGATTGACCAAGCCATAAAGCGCCCAGTGGTGCAATCATTGTTTGATCTGATTCGCTTCCGAAACCAACATCCTGCCTTCAATGGTTCGTTCAGCATGCCAAAAAGCTCAGACTCCACCATCATCTTCCGCTGGGATAATGGAGAGCATTGGGCGATGCTTAATGTAGATTTTGTTTCCGGCTCTTATTCCATCACCAATAGTCCAGTTGAAAAAACCGAATAGCAGAAAGGCAACAGTCAGCTTACACACCTTTCAAATATTCACGGATGAGCAGCGCCGCAGTCGCCCCTTCGCCTGCCGCTGAAGCCACCTGCTTGGTACTTCCCTGACGCACATCCCCCGCCGCAAAAATACCGGGAATACTCGTCTCCAAAAACATCGGTTCACGTCCGTCAAAACTCGGCAACTGTTGGCCGTTATGTACCAGATCATGCCCAGTCAGCACAAAGCCCCATTGATTTGTTTCCACGTCCGTTCCTTTCAAGATACTTGTATTCGGGGTGAGCCCGATAAACACGAATACACCTGCTGGATGGATCGTTTCCACTGCACCAGATGTTTGGTCTTTTATCTCGACCGCTTTTAATTTTCCTCCAGCGCCGCTGAAATTTGTCACCTCGGTATTGAAGCGGACATCGATCTGTGGATGATTCAACGCCTTTTCCTGAATAATCTGACTGGCCGTCAATTTATCACCGCGCACCAATAAGGTGACCTTCTCAGCGAACTTCACCAAAAACATACTTTCCTCTGCTGCGCTGTTTCCCCCGCCAATCACCGCCACAGATTGACCTTTATAAAATGGACCATCGCATGTGGCACAAAAATGGATGCCTGCACCAATAAAGTCATCTTCACCAGGCGCACCCAACCGCTTGTAACGGCTGCCTGTGGCAATCAACACTGCCCGTGCTGAATACTCACTGCCATCAGCGGTCTGCACACAATGGTAATTTCCGTTCTGGTGAATGGCTGTCACATCCTGTGCTTGCAGCATTTCCACGCCAAAGCGTTCTGCCTGTTGACGAAGTTGCGAGGCGAACTCAGAACCCAGCACTCCCATGGCAAAGCCTGGGACATTATCCAACCTTTCGGTGGCGGCTGCCTGCCCACCTAATGCAGCACGTTCGATCACCAGCGTGTTGATGCCTTCACGCGCCGTGTACAACGCCGCCGTCAACCCGGCAGGACCACCCCCCACCACGATCAGGTCATAATGATTGCGTGAGGCGGTAGTCTTCAACCCCAACTTCACCGCCAATTCTGCATTGGAAGGTTCAACCAAAATGGAACCATCGCCAAACTCAATGGTTGGAATGATGCGCTTACCGTTATTCTTTTGTAAAACATACGCTTCGCCGGATTTGTCCTGCTCAATATCCACCCATTTGTAGGGAATCTGATGTTCGCCTAAAAATTGTTTGCTACGCCTACAATCGGGGCACCAATGCG
>JAHDWC010000028.1 GCA_023382575.1 Anaerolineales bacterium | reverse complement strand
ACTGAAATATCCACTCCGGCATTTTGTGCATACTGAAAGGTAGCAGAAAGCCAAGGAACAAAGCCACAATAAGAAAATCATAGAAGCGTGCCGCCAACAGGGTAGCAGTCCCTTCAGGAATGGAGATGTTAAGTCGATTTTTAGCAAAGAAGACATATGTCACATCCCCGGTCTTAGCAGGCAACAAATAGGTCCAAATATTATGAAGCGCTGAGACGGGAACAATGTCTAGCCAGTGGATTTCACGGGAATAGATCAGGTTCGAAAAACGTAGCGCGCGCAATACAATGTTGACCAGGTATGCTAATAGTGCAACTCCCAGCCAAGTCCATTGAATATCTGAAAATGCAACGCGCAAGATTTCCCAATCCAGGTTAACCAATAAATAGGCAAGTAACCCTGTTGAAATGATGCCGCTTACGACATAGATAATGGTGTTTTTCTTCATTGTTCTGATTGGATCTTTTGCAGCCATTCCGGTTCGCTGCCATACCCATATCTTCTCATTTGTTTTCCGCACAATGTATCTAGTTGTGCAGCTTGTCGAGGTGACCAATTGTGCCATTCGGGGAAGAAGGTCGATTTAGAAGAGTTGGCTGGTTCACTGAAACGCCTGCGAATATCTTTAACAGGTGGCAACCCGATGAAATCTGTGATCTGCTTGAACGTGGTTTCGGGATCTTTCTCGAATAAATCTTCAAAACGGATACAAAGGTAGGGCAGGGTGTAGCCTTCCAACCTGGATATAATGCGGTTCTTGAAATCCCACACCCAACAATATTTTTGAAAGCGGCTGAAATTAAAGGCTTGTGTCATTGGTAATTCCCCAACCAGAAATGGGTTGGGCTGCCAGAATGGGACAAGATAATTGCCGATGAAGCTCGTATGTTTCTGACGGGAAAAATTCAATTGTGAGGTGACATAATCACGCGGATCGCGCACAATGTGAAGCACTTTTAGGTTTGGATAGAGATCTGGCGCAAGCGCAGCCAGCCCGTAGAGGAAATTGTTGGCATCGATGTGAAAATCTTTTTCGCAGCCTGCGATTTCTTGTCCCTTGAGATACTTCCATGCGGATCGAAGTACCCTTAATGGGAGGAGATGTGAAAAATATAAGTTGGTAAGGATTTGGATAGGTCGGGAGTTCCCTCGCTCATGATAGGAGGCAACCATAGGATACAAATCAGAAAAGAGACGTGCGAGGAAAATCGTTCCCGTCCGCCCGGTGGAAACAATCAGAATCGGTTGAGTATCTTTCATTCGTCTTCTTCAATCGCGGTGTTGGATTCGCTGCGGTCGAAACGAAGCTGGGCGATTTGTTCTGAAACAAGTCCTACCAGAAACGTGATCACGGCAGTGGACATTAAGAGTGCCGACGTTTGTCCATATGGTGCATTGAGCGCAAAGATGCGGATAAGCCCATATGTGACACCAATAAGAAAGATAATTAAACTAATAGGAGCAAATATCTTAAGGGGAGCATAAAAAACAGCAATCTTCAGAATAATCAGGAGGAAGCGAATGCCATCTTGAAATGGCTTGATCTTACTTTTTGTATTCTTGGGGCGTTGGGCGAAGCGGATCGATTCATACCCTAAACTATATCCAGCTCTCACAACCGAGAGAGTGATCGTGGAAGGATATGAAAACTTATTTGGGAAAAGATATAGAAATTGTCTTGCAATATTCGCTTTGACAGCACGAAAACCGGATGTTAGGTCTTCGATCTTGCGTCCGGAGACATAACTTGCTAGTGAATTAAAAACTAAATTTGCAAGGTCACGATGAGCAGCGGTGTCTGAAGCGCTATTGCGGCTACCGACCACCATATCATATGGACCAATCCGATTTACCAGTGCCGGAATATCCTGCGGATTGTGCTGTCCATCTGCATCCATAGTGACCAGAATTTGTCCCTTGGCATGTCGGATGCCTGTTTTTACCGCTGCCCCATTTCCAATATTATATGGATGTTGAAACACCCTTGCGCCTGCTTTTCTGGCATTATCTGCTGTTGCATCGCTTGAGCCGTCGTCCACAACAATGATCTCATAGTTTTCATCTAGAGCTTGAACCACTTCCCGAATTTTTGAAATCACATTATTAATCCCATGCTCTTCATTGAAAGCCGGGATAATGACTGAAATATGTGGTTCTTTCTTCCTGCTATCTGTCATGCACTACTCCATATGGGTATCTAAAATGCGCGAGCGATAATAATCTAAACATGTATAATTGGCTAGGTATCCTGTCGTATGGGAAAAAAATATGTCAAAAAATCGAATTACACTACTTATCATTTCTTCTGTTTTGTGGCTTTTCGCTGCTCTATATCCGTGGCAGCCCTGGCTGAATGGTTTGGATATTCTGCGTTTTTCATTGGGTATTTTTATCTACCTAATTCCTGGCTTTTTTACTTTTGTGGCGTTATCTGATGGCAAGGAAGCGACACTCAAAGCTATTTTGGGCGGATTTGCGATTTCCATTTTTGTTACAGGCATTCTTGGGATATCAGCGCGCTTTTTTCATTTGAACTTCACATTCATTCGTTGGATGTTCGCGATGTGGGGGATAGGAATATTTTTGATTTATTATATTAAGAACTGGCCGATTTCCATACGTTTTGAGAAACTGGATTGGTGGGAAACTGCTTTGTTCGCCCTTGTCATAGGATGTGTTTTTTACGTGTCCAGCATTGCCAAACCGCCTCTAATTCATGATGATGCCTTCACTTATAACGCTTTGCTCTATTATTTTCAACATGCGCCGTCCCTGACTTTTGAATTTCCCGGTGCTCTTAACCGCCTTGAAATCCCTCGTTTTTGGATCGCTTATTGGCCTTTGGTTGAGGCAATGGTTTCGGGATACAGCGGCATTGACGGTTTGTTTATTACAGGAACGCTTCTCCCTCCGCTCTTGGCTGGTTTTTCCTTTTTAGGCGTCTACACCCTTGCACGGACACTTGGTCTCTCCCGCTTATTCGCGGGCGCAGCCGTCCTTGGACAGGCGTTTAGCCTTATGCGTCTTTCTCGACAGAACCAACCTGGAAATCTTTTCTTTCAACGTTTGACGGAAGACAAGGTGGTTGCTGCTTTTGTGCTTTCTCTGATCCTGCTATTTCTTATTGTCGAGTACTTCGATAAACCAACCAAGCGTAAATTGCTTCTGGTTTGGATTGCCGCCTGGGCTATGGCATTTACTCATCCTGTCCAATTTGGGATGACGTGTATGGTTGCCGGTGTCTATGGTTTACCGGAATTGTTCAAGAAGGAAGCGCGTCTCAAGTATTTCTTCGTCATCGGAGTATTGGCTTCTGTGGTGGTTGTACCCTATCTCTTCCGGTTTGGAGGAGGCGAGTATTCTCAATCTTTAAGTTTTTCGTTGGAGGATGTTGCAGCTAATGACGAGTTTGAGCGCTTTGGTGTCCGACGGGTGGACATTATTGAAGGGACTTCGTTCTATGGAGTTTCTCGTTATCTAACTGTGGGGCTT
Source organism: Anaerolineales bacterium (assembly GCA_023382575.1). Lineage (GTDB taxonomy): Bacteria > Chloroflexota > Anaerolineae > Anaerolineales > Villigracilaceae > Villigracilis. Next base: position 25,352 of record JAHDWC010000028.1, on the reverse strand, counting down.
CCCTATGAAGTCGGGCTTGTTGCGACGTTGATCAGTTTGTTCTTTTTTAGACGAAACAACGCGGCAAGATATGTACTTTCCTCCTTCCTTGTTCTTGGTGTGGCCATATTCCCTTATACTGGGTGGATTGTGGGGATGTTTACTACACCTTTTCAGTTATGGCGGCTGACTTGGTTAACACCTTTTGGCCTGGCATTCGGACTTCTATTGTGGTTTATTTTTAATATTATCCAAAAATTTAGATTATCTCAGGAATGGATGCGATGGATTTCGCCGTTTTATCATGCCGGAGCTTATATTGCTCTTGTGTCCATCGTTATATATGTTAGCAACTGGACATTAGGGAATGTAGAGAAAAGTAATACAGATGTTGTATCGTTTTATAATAATTATGTCCGTGTTGCTCAAAAGATGAATGCGATGGAACTTGTTGGCATCCCAATAATTATGGGTGGACCTGATGAAACAACAAATTCGGTGCTGCCTAGTCTGACAATGAGGTTTGAACCGATGATTTTTCGGGTAGAAACTGGGAGTGAAAAGACAAAAATTTGGCGCTTGCTGGTTGCAGACGAGACATCGCCCAATGAGCGTTTCATAAAACTTCAGGAGAGTGGCGTGGAGTACCTTTTGTTGAAAGGGGAGCCAGAGTGGGTGATTGCCCTCATGGATCACTATCCTGAAAATGTGGAGTTTTTATTCCGCGATGAGCGTTTCAGTTTGTATAAACTAACATACTAATTTTGTAGTTTTCCTAAAAAGACCATCTATTTAGATGGTCTTTTTAGTTGCCTCACTCCTCTTGACGGCAAAAACTCCATAAGGTATATTGTGCGTGTCACTTTCGGAAAAGAAGCCCATTAACTATGTATGAATTCGACAAAACAGATATAAAAATCGTCAATTTGCTTCTAGAGGATGGTCGCATGTCCGCCTCGGAGATTTCTCGTCGTATGGGCGATATCTCTGAGCGTGCTGTGCGGTATCGCATCGAGCGTATGATCGAAGAAGGGGTGATCCAGATCAGCGCCGTCGTGAGTCCGGAAGCGTTGGGTTTTTCCATCAAAGCCGATGTATGGCTGGAAGTCGAAGCAGACACGGTCTTGGACGTTGCCAAGAAGATGGCTTCCTTCGAAAATGTGACGTACGTAGCCTGCGGCATCGGACAGAATGACATCAGTATTCAGGTGGTTGCAAAGGACACATCGGAGATCTACTATTTCGTCACCGAAGTCGTCCGCAAGGTTCCGGGGGTGCGCAAGACCACAACTTCCATTGTGCCGATCATTCTCAAAGATGTTTACCAGTGGAGAGTGCCAGAGCGAATAGCAAAAGAATTGTCAGAGAACGAATCCATAACAGCATCCAAATAATTGACGCGTACCCGTCATCCTGATGTTTGGTGGGCGGGTAAAAAGGAGCAACTATGTTCGGTTCAAAGACGCATGCGTTGCAGCAACGCGCGCAGAAGGTCGCGCCGCTGGGCGTGAACTCCAATTTTCGTTTGTGGGGGGAGGGTATCACTCCTTATGTTGACAAAGCCAAAGGGGGGTATTTGTGGGATGTAGACGGCAAAAAATATATTGATTATCGTATGGCATTTGGTCCCATCATCCTGGGACACGCTTACGATGAAGTAGATCAAAAGGTCATCGAAGAAATTCAAAGGGGGGTGTTATTCGCCATGACGGGGGAGTTGGAAGTTGAAGTCGCGGAAATGATCATTGACATGTCGCCGGCGATCGAGATGGTGCGCTTCGCTTGCTCCGGTACAGAGGCAACCATGCATGCCATTCGCGTGGCGCGTGCCTACACCGGGCGCGACATCATCCTCAAATTCGAAGGCAACTATCATGGAATGCACGACCATGCTCTTTGGTCGACGTATGCGCCTTCCGATGCCTATGGCAATCGTCGCAGCCCCATTCCAGTCCCGGCCTCATCCGGCATTCCAAAATCGATGCGCGAATTCATCATTACTTTGCCATTCAATGATTTTGAAGGCTTTGAGCGTGTGATGCGTTCCTATGGCGAGCAAATAGCCGCCGTCATTACCGAGCCGTGTCAGGGAAACTGTGCTGCCATCAATCCGCAATTCGGTTTTCTGGAACTCATCCGCCGGAAGACCGAGGAATATGGTTGCGTTTTCATTTTGGATGAGGTGAAGACGGGCTTTCGCATTGCCAATGGCGGTGCGCAGGAATACTACCGCATCAACCCGGACCTTGTGACGTATGCCAAAGCCCTGGGCAACGGTTACCCGATAGCGGCCTTTGGCGGCAAGAAAGAGATCATGTCCATTATTGGGCATGGCGTGGCGCAAGGCGGGACGTATACCAATAACAAACCTGGTGTGGCTGGCGCATATGCGACCTTGAGCCTGCTTAAATCCAAACCCATTCTAAAGTCCATTGAACAGCGCGGACAGCGCCTGATGGATGGTTTAAAGGAAATCTTCGAAGAGAACGATATTCCCGCCGTATTCACCGGTTACCCGGCGATGTTCTCCTTCTCGTTGGGTGTCGAGGCGGTGACCTGTCAACGCGATTGGCAGGAAAGCGACCGAAATCTGTATCTGCATTTGGTCGAAAAAGCCATCGAAAAAGGTGTCATGCCAGATCATGATGCCCGCGAACCATGGTTTCTCTGTTATCAACATTCTGATGCGGATATTGATGAAACATTGAATGTTTATGCAGAGATCGTAAAAGATGTGAAGAAATAGTCAATGGTCAAAAGTCAATAGGTACCGACTTTCAACCTTTGACTTTTGACATGAGGAAAGCCATGTCAAAACTAACTACTCAAGAGATTGTTGACCTCAGCAAGGAATATACATTTTTCTCGTGGTCTGTGCAGGGACAAGCCAGCCCGATTCCCGTCGAGAAAGCGGAGGGAATCTATTTTTGGGATACAGAGGGAAAACGCTATATCGATTTTTCGTCCCAGTTGATGAATACCAACATCGGTCATCAGCACCCAAAGGTTGTCAAGTCCATTCAAGACCAGGCAGCCAAGCTTTGTTTTGTGCATCCAGGCAACACGACGGATGTCCGTGCTTTGTTGGGGAAGAAGCTTGCCGAAGTTACGCCGGGAAATTTGAAGAAAACCTTCTTTGCCCTTGGCGGTTCTGAGGCGAATGAGAATGCCATCAAGATCGCACGTTTTTATACCGGGCGGCACAAGATCCTTGCACGTTACCGCTCCTATCATGGTGCAACGCATGGCTCCATTGCTCTGACGGGCGATTATCGCCGTCTTGCTGTGGAGCCGACGATGCCGGGTGGTGTTCACTTCCTTGACCCGTTCTGTTATCGCTGCCCGTTCGGACAAAAGAAGGAATCCTGCAAGCGCGAGTGCATCTCCCATTTGGAAGAAGTCATCAAGTACGAAGGCCCTGATAAGATCGCAGCAATCATCATGGAAGGAGTGGTGGGGTCTAACGGGCTGATCGTCCCACCGGATGATTACTGGCCCCGTGTCCGCGAGATTTGCGATAAATACGGCATCTTGCTCATCTCCGACGAAGTCATGAGCGGCTGGGGACGTACGGGCGAATGGTTCGCCGTGGATAACTGGAAGGTCGTCCCAGACATCATTACCACTGCCAAAGGCATTACCAGCGGATATGCTCCGCTTGGTGCGGTCATTGTCTCAGACAAGATCTCGGAATTCTTTGAGGATAAATACCTCTACGCCGGTCTGACGTATAACGGCCACGCCTTGTCCTGTGCGGCGGCACTGGCCACCATTGAGGTATATGGCGATGATAATCTCATTGAGAATGCAAAGGTTGTGGGGAAATATCTTGGTGAGCGTCTCGAAGATATCAAGTCGCGGCATGTGTCGGTTGGTGATGTGCGTTATATCGGGCTTTTCTCTACCCTTGAATTGGTCGCTAACCGAGAGACAAAAGAAATTATGGCTCCTTCTGTAATGGCGGAAGTGGGCAAGACCTTGCGCGCAAATGGACTGTTCACCTTCATTATGGCGAATAACATGGGCAGCATGGTTTTTGTCGTGCCGCCGCTCTGCATTACGAAAGAGCAACTTGATGAAGGGCTTGCCATTGTCGAAAAAGCGCTGGAAGTCGCAGATAAGCAAGTGAAATAGCGGTCAAAAGTCGAAGGTCAGATCATAAATGAACTTGATTATTGCGGACACAATTTTCGATGATTTTCCCGAAGTGGTATTGGGTGTTGTCATTTTGCACGGTATTGATAACTCGCAAGATCGAAGGGAAGTCACGTCATTGTTGCGCGAAGCTGAATCAGCGCTTCCGGAGAAATTGGGCGGCGCTCCGGTCATCGAGCATCCTCACATTGCGACATGGCGTGAAGCGTTTCGAAAATTTGGGGCAAAGCCCAAAGACTATCCTTCGTCGGTTGAAAACTTAACCAGAAGGGTTTTGAACGGCGCAACGATGGGGCATATCAATAATCTCGTATCTTTGTACAACACAATCTCATTGAGGCATATCTTGCCTGTTGGCGGAGAGGATTTAGACAAAATCGTTGGCGATGTCCTGTTGACCAAGGCAGGAAGCGACGAGCCTGCTATCTTCCTTCTGGGCGAGAAAGAAGCTCGCGCTCCACATGCAGGCGAGATTCTGTACAAAGATGATAACGGTGCCATCTGCAGGCGTTGGAACTGGAAAGAAGCGGACAGAACCAAATTGACGCAGGAGACGAAAAACGCTTTTTTGGTCATCGAAGCATTGCCGCCCATTTCCCGCGATGTAGTTGAGACCGCGATTCGTGAATTGGCAGATCTGGTCAAACAATATTGTGGCGGTGATATATCAACCGCATTTTTGGACAAAAACAATCGAGAAGTCAAACTCATGTAAAGCGGACAGAATGTGCCTTACATGAACATGGAGAACTTATGGAAATCTTGAACTATATCAACGGCGAATGGGTCAAGCCCAACGTCAAAGACTATGTGGATGTCATCAACCCGGCTACGGGGCAGGTCATTGCGAAGACGCCGCTCAGCTCGAAGTCTGATGTGGATGCGGCGGCAAAAGCAGCGAGTGAGGCACTTGTCAATTGGCGCAGAACGCCGGTCAATGACCGGGTGCAGTATCTGTTCAAACTGCGTAACATCATGCGCGGGAACGGTGACAAGATCGCTGAACTCATCACCAACGAATGCGGCAAGACTTTTGAAGAAGCCAAAGCCGAAATGGTGCGTGCCTATGAAAATGTCGAAGTCGCCTGCGGTATGCCGCACATGAGTAAGGGTGAGTTCGTGGAAGATATCGCTCCCGGCATCGACGAGATCATGATCCGTCAGCCGGTAGGAGTGTGCGCCACGATTGCGCCGTTCAACTTCCCCGGCATGATACCGTTCTGGTATTTGCCGTATGCGCTAGCGGCGGGCAACACCTACATCGTCAAGCCATCCGAAAAGGTGCCGATGACGATGCAGTTCATCTTCAAGCTCATCGAACAGGTCGGCTTCCCCAAGGGCGTGGTCAACATGGTCAACGGTGCCAAAGAAACCGTGGATGGCATTCTTGAGCATCCTGCCATTCGCGCCATCACCTTTGTCGGTTCGACCAACGTGGCGAAGTATATCTATGCAACCGCCGCTGCGCATGGCAAACGTGTGCAGGCACAAGGCGGGGCGAAAAATCCGGTCATCATTTTGCCGGATGCTGATATGGAAATGGCGACGAAGATCGTCGCCGACTCAGCCTTCGGGTGTGCGGGTCAGCGCTGCCTGGCAGTTTCTCTCGCTGTGACTGTGGGCGAATCAAAGAACGAATTCACCGAGTTGATCTGCGATGCTGCAGCTTCTCGCACGGTTGGCTATGGCATGGACTCGGGTGTGCAGATGGGACCTGTCATCAACACGGCTTCACAACAGCGCGTGGAGCAGTTGATCGCGCTCGGCGCTAAAGAAGGCGCGGGTGTGCCCGTGGACGGACGTGGGACGAAGGTGAAGGGCTACGAGGGTGGATTCTTCGTCAGACCGACGATCCTGTCCGAGGTCCAGCCGGGAAGCGAAATTGCGCGGACGGAAATTTTTGGTCCCGTGTTGAGTCTCATGCACGTCAATAATATCGATGATGCCATCCAGTTGGTCAACAGCGGACAATATGGTAATCAAGCCAGTTTGTTCACGACAAGTGGCAATGCGGCACGACGTTTCCGTTATGAGGCGGAGGCGGGGAATATCGGCATCAATATTGGCGTTGCCGCGCCAATGGCGTTCTTCCCCTTCAGTGGTTGGAAAGATTCGTTCTTTGGTGACATGCATGGACAAAGCACGGATGCGGTTGAATTCTTCACGCAGAAGAAAGTTGTGGTCGAGCGTTGGCCCAAGGAATGGTCTAGAAAATTTTAATTAAAAGGGCTGACAGGTTTTCAAGATCTGTCAGCCCTGATGAAGAGGATTTTTATGGCATACGATTACGAAGACGCATTAGATTATTCATCGCGCTGGCTGGACGTGATCCATAGAAATGAATTTCCAACCGTGGATGAAGCTCGTAAGATCATTGAAGAGTCTACAACCAATTTTGCGGAGTATTACAACCGCAACTGGTTGGAATATCGCAAGAGCGTAACCGAGTCTGGCGATTGGGCGGCGGTGGAGTGGAGCGGCTCAGGCGCGGTATTCAAGGATATTTTGGGACGGGAGTATCTCGACTTCCTCGGCGGTTATGGCATGATGGATTTGGGCTGGAGCCATGAAGAAGTAGTAAAGACTGTCAAGGCGCAATTGGATCGTTCACCGATGCCTTCCCAGGAATTACTCGATCCGTTACGCGGGGTGTTGGCGAAGTTGCTGGCGTCCATCACGCCGGGTGATTTGAAATATAGCTGGTTCGGTGCGAGCGGCACGGAAGCCAATGAAGCCGCAATGAAGATCGCCAAGTTATACACTCGAAAGACGGCTTTCATTGTGGCGGTGAAAGGCTTCCACGGCAAGACGATGGGCTCGCTTTCGTTGATGGGTAAGTCCGATTATCGCGCGCCGATGGGTCCAATGTATGCCGGTCCGGTCTATCACGTCCCATTTGGCGATGCAGATGCGGTCGAGAAGCAATTGGAGATCTGTGACAAAGTCGGGATTGGCGTTGCCGCTGTGATGTTTGAACCAATTCAAGGTGAGTCGGGGGCGATTGTTCCGCCGGATGATTTTTGGCCTCGCATCCGCGCGGTGACGAAAAAATATGGCACGCTGCTCATCGCCGACGAAGTGCAGACTGGGCTTGGTCGTACCGGCAAATTATGGGGTGTCCAACATTGGGATGTGACGCCGGATATTCTGACCGTTGCCAAGTCACTGGGCGGTGGTGTGATGCCCATCAGTGCCGTGACAACGACCGAAGAGATCTTCCACCCAATGATGTATCCGAATCCATTTATGCATACGACTACAACAGGTGGTGGTGCGCTGGCATGTTCGGCGGCAATCTCGGCTATTCATGTGACACTACGTGAAAAGCTCTGGGAACAGGCCGCCGAAAAAGGTGACTACCTGATGCCGTATTTACAAAATTTTGTTGTAAAATACCCGCAGATTTTTGAGCAAGTGACTGGCAAAGGTCTGTTGATCGGTATGCATTTTAAAAATCCAGAAATTGGGTACAAGGTTGCGGCGGGTTTGTTCAAGCGCAGCGTATTGGTGGCGGGGACACTGACCAGCGCGCAAACGATCCGTATCGAACCGCCTTTGGTCGTGACGTATGAACAGATGGATGCCCTGTTGGAACGTTTAAGTGAAGTATTGAAAGAAATCAGCACGTCAATGTAAGTTATAACTTCCGAGATTCCTGAATGACCCGGATGGGTCTTACGGGAAGGCTTTCGGAAGTTTATCATTTCACGATGGAGAAGAGATAGATGGCCAGTGAGTTTGCAGTCGAATTACGTGATGTTGTAAAACGGTTCGTCACCCCGGAGGGAAATGAGATCGCCGCCGTGGATCATGTTTCCATGCAGATCAAGAACGGCGAATTCTTCTCCATGCTTGGTTCTTCGGGCTGCGGTAAGACAACTTCCCTGCGTATGATCGCCGGGTTTGAATGGCCCACCGAAGGCGAAGTCTTTATCGAAGGCAAGCCGATGGGGCACACGCCGCCGTATCAGCGCAAAGTGAATACCGTCTTTCAAAGCTATGCCCTTTTCCAACATATGACCGTTTTTCAGAATGTGGCGTTCGGATTGGAAATGGAGGGAGCCAATCCGGATGAGATCAAAAAGCGCGTCGGACGTGCATTGGAGATGGTCCAACTGACTGGAATGGAGCGCCGCCGTCCCCGTCAGCTTTCCGGTGGGCAGCAGCAGCGTGTGGCAGTTGCCCGCGCATTGGTTAAGACTCCGGATGTGCTCCTGCTCGATGAGCCGCTCGGCGCATTGGACTTGAAACTGCGCAAGGAAATGCAGCTTGAACTCAAAGCACTTCAACAGCAACTCGGCATTACTTTCATCTATGTGACACACGATCAAGAAGAGGCCCTGACCATGTCTGACCGGATTGCGGTGATGAGCAAGGGCAAAGTGCAGCAACTTGCCACCCCTGTGGAGATTTATGAGCGCCCGGTCAACAAATTTGTGGCGGACTTTATCGGGGAGTCGAATTTCCTCGAAGGTAAGGTCAAGTCTCTTTCTGCGAAAGAGGCGAGTGTTTTCATCCCGGCATTGAACACCGAAGTCAAGGGTATTCCCATGTCTTCCAAGATGGTCAATGAAGAGGAAGTGGTCGTGTCGATTCGTCCGGAAAAACTTCGCATTGTGGAGAAGCCAACGGAAGGCCTGGGTTACTTTAAGGCGCGTGTGATGAACTCGGTGTATATCGGTTCGGATACGCATGTGTATCTGGATGCGCATGGCATGCGTTTGAAAGTGATGGAACAGAATCAGGTTTCGAGCCTTGACCCATCTGCGTTCTATGTGAAAGATGAGGAAGTAACGGTGTATATGATGCCCGAAAACACGCTCATCTTGAAAAAGGATTAGCCATGCTTCAGCGTCTTCGTGAAAATAAATCGGCACAGGGCACGCTGTTGGCTTTGCCCACGACCTTGTGGTTATTCGTCCTGTTGATCATTCCGCTAATCCTCACGCTTGTGGTGAGCTTTGGGAAGCGCAGCCCCGATGGCGATGTGATTTATACATTTAATTTGGAAAACTACACTCGCCTGATCGGATACAGCACAGATTGTCCTGATGGGCAGACTGCCTGTTTTGACCCGCTATACGTCAACATTTTGGTGCGTTCGTTGACGTTGGCTTTCAATACGACTGTGATCGTCATTCTGATGGCCTATCCGTTGGCGTATTTCATTGCACGTGCGCATCCCAAACGCCGGAACTTGTTCCTGTTCATGGTGCTGATTCCACTCTGGACGAATTTCGTCATCCGCGTGTATGCATGGATGATGCTTTTGCGCAAAGAAGGTGCTATCAATGTGGCATTGGGATGGATCGCAAATCTGTTGAACATTCCATTCCAGCCGCTCGAGATGTTGTATACGCCGGGAGCCGTGTTGGTGGGTATGGTATACGAATTCCTGCCGTTCATGATCCTGCCGATCTTTACTTCGTTGGAAAAGATCGATACTTCATTGTATGAAGCCGCTGCGGATTTAGGTGCCAATGCCTTCCGTACATTCCTGCGGGTGACGCTTCCGCTTTCGATGCCGGGCGTGGTGGCTGGGACCATTTTGGTCTTTATCCCGGTGATGGGAACCTTCGTGGTTTCGGATATTCTCGGTGGGCGGCAGGTGATTCTGGTGGGTAATCTGATCCAACGTCAATTTTTGGATGCGCGTGACCCAACCTTTGGTTCTGCTGCGTCACTGATTCTGATGGTGTTAACTTTGATCGTCACATACTTCTACACGCGTAAATTTGGCTTTGGAGAGGAGATTGTGGCCGCATGAATCCGCATCGCCGTTCTCCCTTTATTCTTGCTGCGACATTCCTCGTGTATTTCTTTTTGTATGCGCCGATCGCCATTCTGATCCTTTATTCATTCAATGCTTCGCGCGCGAATGTGACCTTTGAAGGATTCATCCCCGCCTTTAGTGACCGCGTCGTGATGGATGGCAGCATGGTCCAATCTAGTCCATGTGGACCCTTTCACTGGTATTGTGACCTGTCTAGGAATGGGGATGTCCTCGAAGCGGCGGGCAATACGCTGACGATTGCTTTTACGGCCACGATCATCGCCACGATCATTGGTACGATGGCGGCGATTGCGATGCAACGTTATGACTTTAAATTAAAGCCATTCTCGCAGGTGTCCCTATATATTCCCATTGTCATTCCAGAGATCGTCATGGGCATTGGCATTCTGACTTTGTTCAGTCAACTCTTTGGATGGATCAACACCACTCTGGGGCTGACGGGGGATGCGCGTCTTGCACTCGGTATTGCAACGGTGACGGTGAGTCATATTGCGTTCATGGTTCCATTTGTGACATTGGTTGTGCAGGCGCGTTTGCAAGGCTTCGACAAATCTTATGAAGAAGCCGCCATGGACCTTGGTGCGAATGAATGGACAACCTTCCGACGCGTCACATTTCCGATGATCTTGCCGGGCGTGCTTTCCGGTGCGCTGCTGGCATTCACGCTTTCATTAGATGACTTCGTCATCACCTTCTTCACCAATGGACCCGGCTCGACGACGCTGCCGATCTACGTCTATGGGTTGCTAAGGCGCATCATCACGCCGCAGGTGAATGCGCTTTCGACGGTTTGGATCTTGATCGTCTTTTTGGCGGTCTTGCTGCTGCAGTGGCTTCAAAGCCGGGAGCAGAAACCGTCACACGGATAGTGCTTGGGTATATCGCGCAGCATCTTGGAGGGCTGGCGCGTGACCGAAAAAACCACAAAGGAGTGAGAACATGTTAAGAAAGACCGTATTAAACTTGCTGGCTGTCCTCATCATTGCGAGCCTCGCGCTGACGGCCTGCAGCGGGGGGGCTGGCGAATCCACTACCGATTCCGGTGAGAAGGTCACCTCGACCGGATATGTCTGCCCTGAGCCGGAATACCCGGCGGAAGTGACCTCCACAGAATTGAACATCTTTGTGTGGACGGAATACATCCCCCCAGAAATGATCGAATGCTTCGAGTTGGTCTATGGTGTCACGGTCAATCGTGATGAATATTCCTCCAACGAGGAGATGTACGCAAAAATTTCTGCGGGTGGTTCCAATTATGACCTGACCCAACCGACCGATTACATCATCCCGTTGATGATCCGTCAGGGGCTTTTGCAGGAACTCGATATGGAGCAGTTGCCCGTGATGGAAAACTTTGACCCGAGCTATCTCGATTCGAGCTTTGATCCCGGCAACAAGTATTCGCTTCCATATCAGGCAGGTACGGATGCGATCGTGGTCAATACTGACACGGTCGAGAATGTGCCACAATCCTGGGCTGACCTCTGGAATGAAGAATATGCGGGTCGCATGGTCTTCCTCGATGACTCGCGCGCGACCATTGGCATGGTTCTTTTGACTCTCGGCTATGATGTCAACACCACCGATCCTGCCGAGTTGGAAGAGGCGAAGAATAAACTTGCCGAGCTGGTTCCCAATGTCAAACTCTTTGATAGCGACAGCCCCAAGACTGCACTCATCGCTGGCGACGTTGACTTGGGCATGACCTGGACCGCCGAAGCTCTCATTGCTCAACAGGAAAATCCCGCCATTGAATACATCTATCCTACCGAAGGCGCGATCCTCTGGCAGGATAACTGGGTTATGTTGGCAGATGCGCCGCATGCAGATGCCGCCTACGCCTGGCTCAACTACACCAATCAGGGCAATATCTTCTGGATGATGCTGCGCGACTTCCCATATACCAACCCGAATACCGCCGCGCTGGAATATGCTGAAGCGAACGAAACAGCGCTGTATGAAACCTACATGAGTTCGCCCATCACCAATACTCCGCCCGAAGCGGTTGCCAATGGACATCGTATCGAAGATGTGGGTGAGGCGACCCCGCTCTACGACAACATCTGGGTCGAAGTAAAAGGCAACTGATAGCCAAATCGCATCAATCATGTGGTAAAAAAGAGCTCGGTGGGAATTCCCATCGGGCTCTTTTGTTTTCGCGTAGACAAAAACTGAAAATGCAATATTGAAGAATAAGCAGAAAAAACGTACGATAAATGAAAAAAAGTGATAAAAATATTGACTTTTATGAATAAAAGGAATAGACTATGAATATGGAAAGTTTTATCGGTGCTGGCACACGTGACCGGCTCGATGATATTGACCGTCACATCATTAATGCGCTTCATGCCGATGGTCGTGTTGCCTTTGCCCAATTGGCAGAGCAGCTCAAAGTCTCGCCCGGCATGATCCGTCAGCGTTACAACCGCCTCGTCGACCTCGGTTATCTCAAGGTTGTGGCGGTCACCAATCCGTTGATGATGGGTAAGCGCACCATGGCGATGATCGGCATCCGCACCGACGGCAGCAAAATGCTCGATGTAGCTAACAAACTCATCCAGTTCGACGAAGTGGTCTACATCGTCGTCGTCAGCGGCAGGTTCGACATCATGATCGAAGTCTTTTGCCGTGACCATGAAGACCTGCTCACCTTTATCACCGAAAAACTTTCCAAAGTGGATGGAGTCCGCGAGACGGAGTCTTTCATGCACTTGAAGATCGTCAAAGAAATCTATTTCTAACGAAAGCCCGCTTCAAACCGACCTTGAGCTTGTTGCAGCTCTCAAAGTGAATCCAACCTGTCAGTTTTTCCACGGCTTCGCCTTCTGAAAGAGATTATGAAAACCATTGCGTGCATATCAAAGAATGCGGGGGACACCTTTGAAAAGGCGTATTTTGCATCTCTGAGAATCGTCAGTGATGTACAGGATCATTATCGGTAGTAAAAGCTGTCCCGTCGCTTTGCGGCGGGATTCTTTTTTCCAAGTCATCCTAACTCGCGCGGACGCGGGTTATAAAACTAAACGGAGAATCAAATCTCATGAAAGTATTGCTCGTCGGAGTCGGAGGCGTGGGCGAGGCAATTGCAGCCATTGCCAAGCCGCGCAAGTGGATGGAACTGATGGTGCTCGCAGATTTCAATGTGAAGCGTGCCGAGGAGGTACAGAAGAAGCTCGGCGATGTCAAACGCTTCCCGGTTGAGTTCATCGATGCCAGCAATCAGAACAACATTGAGATGCTCGCGAAAAAATATCAGGTTGATCTCATCATGAACTCGGTCGACCCGATCTTCAACAAACAGATCTTTGATGCGGCGTATAATGTCGGCGCGACCTACATGGACATGGCCATGACGCTCTCTGAACCGCACCCGACCGATCCGTTCAATCAAACCGGCATCAAGCTGGGTGATTATCAATTTGAGAAAGCCAAGGATTGGGAATCCAAGAAACTGCTTGCTCTCGTCGGCTTTGGCGTGGAGCCGGGCATGGCGGATGTCTTCGCACGTTATGCTGCTGACCATCTCTTTGACGAGATCGATGAAGTCGGCATTCGTGATGGCGCGAACATCACGATTGAAGGCTATGAATTTGCGCCGAACTTTTCGATTTGGACAACCATCGAAGAATGTCTGAATCCGCCCGTGATCTGGGAGAACGGCAAATGGTTTACCACTGCGCCATTCTCTGAGCCGGAAGTATTCGATTTCCCCGAGATCGGGCCTGTGGAAGTGGTCAACGTGGAGCATGAGGAGGTTCTGCTAGTTCCACGTTGGGTCAAGACCAAACGCGCTACCTTCAAATATGGGTTGGGTGATCAGTTCATTGGCGTGCTTAAGACCTTGCATATGCTTGGCTTAGACAACAAGGAAAAGATCAACGTCAAGGGCGTGCAAGTCGCGCCTCGGGATGTTGTCGCGGCTTGTTTGCCCGATCCAGCTCACCTCGGCGATAAGATGCGCGGCAAGACTTGCGCCGGAACCTATGTCAAAGGTACAAAAGATGGCAAGCCGCGCGAAGTCTATCTCTATCAAGTTGCGGACAATGAAGAATGTATGAAGATATGGGGTTGTCAGGCGGTTGTCGCGCAGACTGCTTTCAGCGCCGTCATCGCTATGGACTTGATCAAGCATGGGGTTTGGAAGGGTGTAGGCGTGCTCGGACCGGAAGCCTTCCCGCCGGATCCATTCATGGAGAAAATGGCAGATTATGGTTTTCCGTATGGCATGCGAGAAATGACCAAGGAAGCCGCCGCATAAGGAATGTAAAGCGGACAAACGTGAGAGCGTTTGTCCGCTAATTTTTTGCGGGATGTCCCCGCGCTCATCGGAGGGTACTGTGGAAGATTATGCTTACTCGGGTTTGATCATCGGGGGAATTGTTGTTATTCTGTTCATCCGTCTGGGGATCGGTTATTGGGCGTCGAAGCGGGTGCAGACCACCAACGATTACGTGCTGGCGGGTCGCCGACTGCCGATTTGGATGGCAGCTCCATCCATCATGGCAACCTGGTTTGCGGCTGAGACGTTGATGGGGTCCAGTTCTGAGGCGTATAAATATGGGTTGCAGGGAGTCATCTTTGATCCATTTGGCGCGACCATGTGTTTGTTCCTCTCGGGTCTTTTGATTGTGCGTCTCGCGCGTCGCGCACAATATGTGACCATCATGGATTTCTTCCAGCAGCGTTATGGCACGACCATGTCGGTGGTGGGCACGATTGCTCAGATCATCGGCTACTTCGGTTGGACGGCGGCGCAGATCGTGGCAGGTGGCGCGATCTTGCAGGCGCTTCTTGGCTGGGACCTGTCAGTGGGTATGGTGATGGTGGCAGGTATCGTGACCATCTATACGATGGCGGGTGGCTTGTGGGCGGATACTGCGCTCGATTTCATGCAGATGTTCCTGACCATGGGTGGTTTATTGATCATCTTCATTGGTATTCTGTGGGGAGTGGGTGGCTTCGATAACTTCCTGGGCATGGCAGGCGCACAATATACGGACTATCCCTTTGCGATGGCGCCTACCGAGGCAGAAGGCTATCTGGGTTATACAGGTCACATGGGCTGGTTCTACTATGCTGCTGCATGGATGGCAATTGGTCTGGGAAGCATCCCGGCGCAGGATTATCTTCAGCGTACCTGCGCGGCGAAGAACGAGAATGTTGCTGTCAAATCCACTTATATTGCGGCGTTTCTCTACATCACCTTTGGCGTGCTTTCCCCGTTCATTGGGATGGCCGCATATCATGCGATTGGACCGGATATTGCAGCGGAGCAGACTCAATTTGTGCTGATCTCGATGGCGATGAAGTATCTTCCGCCAGTGTTGACGGCGCTCTTTGTGGCGGCGTTAGCTTCAGCATTGATGAGTACCTCCGATTCGTCCATGCTGGCAGGCGCGACGATGTTCACGGAAAACATTGTCAAGGTCTTCAAGCCTGATCTTTCCGATAAAGCTCAACTGTTCCTGACGCGCGCTGCATTAGTCGTCAGCGGCGTGTTGAGTTTGATGATCGCGCTGTGGGCGGAAACGATCTACGAATTGGCAGTGTTGGCGAATACCTGTATCCTCGTGGGTATGGTCGCGCCGTATGTGATCGGTTTGTATTGGAAGAAAGCCAATCATATCGGGGCATTGACCTCGTTCTTCTCCGGTACGATCGCTTGGGGTCTCCTTTCGGTCTATTATTACCATGCTCCCGAATTTGGCACCTTTGCCATCTGTGAAGGCGACTTGTATTGCTCGTTGTGGGATGCGGTCTATATCGCTTCGACTCCGGCTTTTGTCATTTCGGTGGTGGCATTCATTGTGACGTCGTTGGCGACTGGGAAGATCGATCCGCCCAAGGTGTTGAAGAATATCTATGGCAAGCCTGTGGATATGAAACATGCACTTGGCTGGAGTCATCTCAACGAAGAGCCAAAAGAAGCAACAGCAGCGGATTGATTTGGGATAGGTTGATATGCTCCAAGCAAAGCTTGGAGCATATCATTTTCGAGGGGAAAATTGCCGAATGAAACAGAGTCAACTGTCGGTTAGGAAAGAAGCGCGGCGGTCGATGTAGGAAAAAACTTAATTGAAGCCATTTCGCTGTCGCTTTCGGAAATCTTCTGTTGTGGAAAGTCCAGCCGATTCGTTATAATTTGCAAAACAATTTATTCGGAGGATGCCATGCCATACGGTTATAACGGAAAGGTGTTGCACGTTGATCTGACAACCAGTACATTGACGGTGGAGGAGCCGAATGAGGCTTTTTATCGCAAGTACTTGGGCGGCAGTGCGATGGGAATGCATTACATCCTGCGCGATATGCCCAGCGGTGCTGATCCACTGGGACCTGAAAACGTGTTGACGTTGTTTACAGGCGTGACGACAGGGGCGGCGATCTCTGGTCAGAGCCGGTTGAATGCGAATGCCAAGTCGCCCATCAGCGGCGGCATTGGGGACTCGCAAAGTGGTGGTTTTTTCCCGGCTGAATTGAAGTTTGCAGGTTTTGATGGGATTGTCATCAAAGGCAAATCGCCCAAGCCGGTTTACCTGGCAATTGTGGAAGGTAAACCTGAATTGCGCGACGCATCGCATTTGATGGGCAAGCTGACGGGGGAAGTCGATGATATTTTGCACAAGGAAGTTGACCCAAAGGCTGAGATCTTGCAGCATGGTATTGGCGCGGAAAATGGCGTGTTGTATTCGTCGCTGGTTTCGATGTCGAACCGTCATAATGGACGCACTGGCATGGGCTTGGTGATGGCATCTAAGAATCTGAAGGCGGTTGTGGTGCGAGGCACGAAGAAGGTTGCTCTGGCTGATCAAAAATCGTTGACGGCGTTGAATCGCATCGGTCCAAAAGCCATCCCTGAAAACGGCGATATGGATGGTCTCGCCAAGTTTGGTACAGCGGTAGTGGTGATGTTCAATAATACGATTGGCACATTGCCGACCCGTAACTACAACGAAGGTCAGTTCGAGGGCTGTGAACCCATCAGCGGCGAGAAGATGGCGGAGACAGTCTTGAAGGAACGCGATACTTGCTATGCCTGCGTGGTCAAGTGTAAGCGCGTGGTGGAGATCAACGAAGGTCCGTATAAGGTCGATCCGCGCTATGGTGGTCCTGAATATGAAACACTTGGCACGTTCGGCTCCTATTGTGGCGTGGACGATCTTGCAGCAGTCTCATTGGCGAATCAGATTTGCAATGAATATGCCGTAGATACCATCGCTTGCGGTGCGACGATTGCCTTCGCAATGGAATGCTACGAGAAAGGCATCATCACCAAGGAACAGACCGATGGCATCGAGCTGAAATTTGGGGATGCCGAGGCGATGTTGCAAGTCCTCAACATGATCGTGAAGGGCGAAGGCGAACTCGGCAAGACGCTCGGCATGGGTTCTGAACGCGCGGCTAAGAAATGGGGCAACGGCGCGGACGAATGCCTCATTACTGTCAAAGGCGCTGAGGCTCCGGCTCACATGCCGCATGCCAAACGCTCGCTCGGTTTGATTTATGCGGTCAATCCCTTTGGCGCGGATCACCAATCGTCAGAACATGATCCGTACTATGAAGAAGGTATCGGCGATTTCAACCTCGACCGTCTCAAGCAGATTGGTTTGGGTTCACCGCAACCGGCGTATTCGTTGACGGAAGAAAAAGTCCGCTTCGCGTATGAGACCGAAGTCTTCTACTCGATGCTGGACTCGGCAGAACTCTGTCAATTTGTCTACGGTCCCACATGGACGCTTTACGATGGAAAAGATACTGTGCAGATGATCAACTCGGTCACAGGCTGGGATCTGACCATCGAAGAGTTGATGGAAGTTGGTCGCCGCCGCTTGAACCTCTTCCGCGTGTTCAATGCACGGGAAGGACTGATGCGCAATGCCGATAAACTGCCCAAGAAGTTCTTCAAGCAGTTGCAGGGGACGGGTCCCACCGCTGGCTTTGCGCTGACTCATGAAGAGATCGACAATGCCATCGATACCTATTACAAGATGGCAGGCTGGACGAATGACGGCGTTCCCACCCGTGAGACGCTAAAGAAACATGACGTCGAGTGGGCGGCGGAATATTTGCCTGCATAATCAAGTCATATGATCTAGACGAATTATTCATGGAAAGCACAGAGTCTAATGGCAATATTCAACTAAAGGCTCTGTGCTTTTTATGGTCTCTATAACAGACGAAGGGAATCATGCTCAATCAACTATATCAAGATAATTTTTCCCACATGGCTCCAGCATGGAGTCGCATTTTCAATTTTGTTTCCGAGCGCGCTGAAGGCTCGTACATCTATACAGATGATGGGCGCAAGTTACTCGACTTCACCAGCGGCATCGGCGTGACCAACACCGGGCACTGTCACCCGAAGGTAGTGGAGGCGATTCGCGAACAAGCAGGACTGTTCCTGCACGCGCAGGCGAACATCGTTATTCACAAGCCGATGCTGCAACTCATCGAAGAACTGCGCAAGATTGTTCCAGCCTCAATGGACAGTTTTTTCTTCTCCAACTCCGGCGCGGAAGCGTTGGAGAACGCGGTCAAGATCGCCAAAGCCGTTACAGGCAGACAAAATGTCATCGTCTTCAACGGCTCCTTCCACGGGCGGACGCACGTTACGATGGCGTTGACTACTTCGAAGACCATCTATCGTGCTGGCTTCGCGCCGCTTCCGGCTGGAATTTATGTTTCGCCATTCCCATACGCCTTCAATTTGGGGATGAGTGAAGAGGAAGCGGGACAATATGCGTTGGAGAAACTGGAATATTTGCTCGCCTCGCAGACTGCGCCGAAAGAGACCGCTGCCATCCTGATTGAGTCGGTCCTCGGCGAGGGCGGATATGTCTTCCCGCCTGTCTCGTTTATGAAAGGACTACGCGAGATCTGCGACAAGCATGGCATCATGCTCATTTTCGATGAAGTTCAATCAGGTTTTGGGCGCACGGGTAAATGGTTTGCGCTGGAACATTTCGGCGTCTTGCCAGACATTATGACTGTTGCAAAAGGCATTGCTTCAGGTATGCCGCTTTCGGGGGTGTTCAGCCGCACAGACATTATGAAGAAGCTTGATGTTGGTTCAATTGGTGGAACCTATGGCGGAAACGCAGTCGCCTGCGCGGCTGGAGTTGCCACCATCCGCGCGATGCGAGAGGAAAAGATGCTGGAAAATGCCGCGGAGCGTGGAATCCAATTGATGACCGGACTGCGCAAGTTGCAGGAAGAATATCCGCAGATCGGCGATGTGCGCGGCAAGGGACTCATGGTTGGTACCGAGTTCATCGTAGATGGCTCTCAAGCGAAAGCCAAGCCGATGGTTAAAGAAATCATCCATAAAGCGGAAGAAAAGAATCTGCTCCTGCTTTCTTGTGGAACATATGACAATATCATCCGCTGGATTCCTCCGTTGAACGTGACGAGTGAACAGATCAACGATGGTTTGAAAATTTTCGCCGAGGCGCTGAAAGGGACTATAAAATAATCTGCCAAAATACATCATGACTGAAATCAACCGAACCAAACTCACCGAACTTCTCAAACAGGAAGAATCCCTCTTCCATAAAAATCACCCGAAATCATACGAACTGTATCAACGTGCGCGCAAGTCGTTGCATGGCGGCGTGCCGATGTTGTGGATGATTCGCTGGGCGGGGTCGTTCCCTGTCTTTGTCAAAGAAGCCAAAGGCGCACATTTCACCGATGTGGATGGAAATGACTACATCGACTTCTGTCTCGGCGACACCGGCGCGATGACTGGGCATGCACCGGATGCGACGGTGAAAGCCATTACCGAGCAGATTCAAAAAGGCATCACGCTCATGCTGCCATATGAAGATGTGATCTGGGTGGGCGAAGAACTTCAACGCCGTTTCAAACTTCCATACTGGCAGTTTGCTCTCACCGCCACAGACGCGAATCGCTTTGCACTGCGTATGGCGCGCCTCATTACAGGGCGCCCGAAAATTCTTGTCTTCAATTATTGCTATCATGGTTCGGTCGATGAAACTTTCATCACGCTCGACGAAGAAGGCACGCCGATGTCACGTCCCAACAACATGGGTCCGCAAATTGATCCGCGTGAGACTAGCAAAGTGATCGAGTTCAACGACATTGCTGCGCTCGATATTGCCCTATCTGCACGGGACGTTGCCGCTGTCCTTGCTGAACCTGCGATGACGAACATTGGCATTATCCATCCGAACCCAGGCTATCACGAAGCTTTGCGGGAGATGACTCGCAAATACGGAACCTATCTCATCATCGACGAGACGCATACCATTTGTGCTGGTCCCGGTGGATACACCGCTTCGTTCGGTCTTCAGCCTGATTTCTTGACCCTCGGCAAACCCCTCGCTGGAGGCGTCCCCGCTGCGGTCTACGGCTTCACCGAAGAAGTCAGCCAAGCCTTCAACGCAAAACTCGCCGTGGACGATGCCGATGTGGGTGGCATTGGCGGGACGCTGGCTGGCAATGCCCTGTCCATTGCGGCGATGAAGGCTACACTTCAGCATGTGCTTACGGACGAGTTCTATGCCGAGGCGACGAAGTTGCAGGAACAATTCACAGCAGGAGTCGAAGGCGTCATAGCAGAATTCAACCTCCCGTGGATCGTGAAGCGTTTGGGCAATCGTTCCGAGTATTGGTTTCGCCCTACTCCTCCAAAGAATGGCGGAGAGGCTCATGCGGCTGTCGATCCTGAACTTGACCGATACATGCATCTCTATGCACTCAATCGCGGCATTTTGATGACGCCCTTTCACAATATGGCGCTTATTGCACCTGAAACCACTCAAGCGGATGTGGATTATCACACGAAGGTTTTTCGAGGGGCGGTACAGAGTTTGTTTGGAGAATGATAATGACCGACTTCAAATCCCAGATTTGGCGTGTCAACACCCGTACGCAGGAATTCAGGCGCGAACCTGTCCCTGAGACTTGGCAGCGTCTCGGCGGGCGCGGTCTCATTGCGCGCATCATGGTGGATGAAGTGGATGCGAAATGTGATCCGCTTGGACCTGGCAACAAACTTATCTTTACGCCCGGTCTGCTGGTGGGACATATGCTTTCATCCACAGACCGCATTTCGATAGGTGGCAAGTCTCCGCTGACGGGTGGTATCAAAGAAGCCAATGCGGGCGGACGCACAGGCTATCACATGGCGTTCATGGGGATCCATGCACTGATCATCGAAGACATGCCAGAGCAGGAAGGTTATTGGGTTTTGCATCTGTCTTTGAAAGACGGCGCGAAATGGGAAAGAGAGGATGAGATTGTTGGTTTGGGTGTGTACGAAACTGCGCCGCGACTGCTCGAAAAATATGGCGACAAAGTTGCCATTTCGCTGATCGGTCCCGGTGGTGAAATGCGTATGAAATCGGCTGGGATCCAAAATTTGGATAAAGATAAGATTCCCTCTCGCATCGCAGCGCGTGGTGGTTTGGGTGCGGTCATGGGCTCGAAGGGACTCAAAGCCATCGTGTTCGACCATGTCGGTGGGCAGAAACCGCCCATCGTCGATGTTGAAGCGTTCAAGGTTGCTCAAAAAGACTATACCCAGTCTGTGATGAATCATCCACAATCCATTACATATCGTGATTATGGCACGCAAGCCATGCCGCAGATGACTCAGCGCTTCGCGGCGCTGCCCACGCATAATTTTTCGCGTGGCACCTTTTATGACGTGGAAAAGATCAGCGGCGAGACCATGCGCGAATTTATCCTGAACCGCGGCAAGCCATCGGACCCGTCCCATGCTTGTATGGCGGGATGTACCATCAAATGCTCGAATGTCTTTGGTGGGGAGGATGGCAAGATCATTGTCTCGCCGTTGGAATATGAAACGGTTGGCTTGATGGGCACGAACCTTGATATTGACTCGCTCGATTCCATTGGGCGGTTGAATTGGCACGTCAATGACCTGGGGCTGGATACCATCGAGATTGGCGCAGCATTGGGAGTGGCGGCTGAGGCGGGATTAATGGAATGGGGCAGCGAAGGGGATGCTCAGAAATTAATTGACGAAATTCGCGCTGGAACAGAATTGGGAAGAACGCTTGGTGATGGCGCAGTGACAATGGGCAAGAAATACAATATCGAACGCGTCCCAGCCGTGAAGGGACAAGCCATGTCCGCGTATGAGCCGCGCTCGATTAAGGGCACTGGCTTGACCTATGCCACCACACCGCAAGGCGCAGATCACACTTGCGGACTGACCATCCGCGCGCAGGTCAATCACCTTGACCCGACTCAACAGAAAGAAATTTCACTTAATGCACAGTTGAACATGGCGGGATATGACACCATTGGCGCGTGTATCTTTGCGGGGTTTGGCTACGCCGCCACACCAGATGGGGTAGTGAAACGTCTGCTCCGGGCGCGCTATGGCTGGCAGGATGTCCCTGACAATATCTTGCAGGCACTGGGTAAAGAGACCATCAAGTTGGAGCGCGAATTCAACAAACGAGCAGGCTTCACGGCCAAGGATGACCGCCTGCCAGAGTGGATGACAAGGGAAGCCATCCCTGAGAACGGTTCGGTCTTTGACATAAGCGAGGATGTGTTGGATCATATCTTTGATGGGATTGAGTAAATAAAAAAAACTCCGAGGTTTCCAAAGCCTCGGAGTTTTGCTTTTAGGCAGTTTGTTTCAACCGATATTTCATCAGCATCCACCCGACCACACCAAACAGAAGTGAGACGAAAATCCCTTCGTTCGTCGGGGTGAAGATGGGAGCTAACGGCCCATTGACGCTGATGAATCCGTTCATCAGCAGGGGCATGCTGACCGCGTTTATGACTTGATGAAAGAGAAACGCCGTCCACGTAGATTTGCTGATGAGGCGTAACTCACCGAACAGAATGGAGGTGGGGATTTGAATAAAGAATGCAAGCGCCAAAAAGACAGGAATGCTGGTCGTGATGGCGCTTTCAAATTCGGCGCGGTCAAGGAAGTAATAGTAATACGGCAAGTGCCAACTCCACCACAAAATTCCAACGATGATGTGATTGACCAAAGGCGAAATACCAGCCGCTTCCAATCGTGGAGTGAGATAACTGCGCCAGGCAAATTCTTCGAAGAAGTTTTTCATCAGCGAGCCAACGAAGATCATGCCGACTGCAATGAGGTAGGCTTCAAAGCCTTGGGCAGCGAAGCCATCCGTGGAGATGATACCGAAGAGCGATCCCAGCCCGAAGGTCAAGAGAGCGGCGAGCGGATAGACGAAAAGCGCCAGTAGATACCACTTCCAGCCTGTGCGGAGGTGAAATCCAAAACCGGAATCCTTCCAGCCATCGCCGCCAAATGCACGTAATGCAAAACCAGAGAGCGCTGGGCTAACCAGCCAGATGAGGGCGCCCAAACTTTGCAGAGGCGGCTCGGTATTGCCAGTAACATGGTTAAGCCAAATTCCCAACCAGCCGCCGCCGACTGTGAAAAGCGAAACGATAACGATGTTGCGAATGATCTTATTCATGAGTTCCTATATGAATGGTGTAATTTTTATTTTCAATACGTTCAATGGCGGAGCGCAGCCACGTGGCAATCGATTGATTATTGACATATCCCGCCTCCAGTGTGAGCACGCTCAGAAAAATCGCACGCGGGTCAGAGACCTGTTGCGGCGTGGATTGAATCATCTGATTCACAGCTTCGTATAAAGCAAGCTGTTCTTCGATTTCCTTCAACTTATATTTCATCACATTAAGCAGTTCGTCATCACTGAGCTGCCCACCAAAATAGACCTGAATCAAGAACGGCTCGCGGTCATCGCGCTGGGGCAGGGGCGTCGCCAGCCACTGATGCAGTTCGGCGCGCCCGGCTTCAGTGATGCTGTAAATCTTCAGGTCGAGGCGTTCTTCGCGTTCGACCACTTCCTTTTCCACCAAGCCGCCCGCCTCCAACTCCGCCAGCGTGCGGTAGATTTGGCTTTGATTGGCAGGCCAAAAATGCTGAACTGAATTATCGAAGGCTTTTTTCAGGTCGTAGCCAGAAAGGGGAAAGAAAGAGAGAAAACCGAGGATGGCATGTTTGAGTGACATATAGTACATGTACTATAATACAAGTACTATATTGAGTCAAGAGGAGACTCGCTTCAGACTCCGCTCAAGGTGGCTTCAAGCCATTGAGGTGTTTTCTCAGCTGACAGTTAAAAAAAGAGCCGAGTGGTCGCCTAGACTCTAGTTCTTGCTCAATGTGAAATAGAACGTTGCTCCGCTTCCTTCATCTGATTCCACCCAGATTTTGCCGCCATGTACCTCAATGATGCGTTTGACCAAAGCCAATCCAACGCCTGTGCCGTCAGATTCGGGGTCGAGCTTGTCGAACAGACCAAAGATTTTGCCTTGAAATGACTTTCGAATCCCAATACCATTATCGCGGACGTAGAAAGTAGTTTGACCATCGAGAGTGATGTGGTCAATATCAATTTGTGGATGGGGCTGGTCGCCCATGAATTTGATGGCATTGTCCACCAGGTTTTGTATGACCTCAATAATACGTTCCCGATCCACGTACACGCTGGGGAGGTTGCGTCCGATGTTGACCGAAATATTTTTGTCCACCAGCAGACCTTCCACGCGCCGCAGGGCTTCGGCAACGATGGTCTCGAACGGCACCTCATTTTTTTCGTTGACAACCCGCCCAACCTTGGAAAGCTCCAAAAGTTCGGTCAATAAACGCTGCATTTTTACGGTGGCATCTGTAATGCGTCTGATGTCTGCCCGTAGCCGGTCGGTGTTGCCGGAGTTGGCGTCTTGTTCGAGGTAGCCCAAATATCCGCGGATGGTGATGAGCGGCGCTTTCAGATCGTGAGAGGCGGTGTAGGTGAAGCGCTCCAACTCTTCGTTCTTCTGTTCCAATTCGCGGATGAGATTTTCCTGTACTTCCAATTCCTGTTTGAGCGATTCTTGCAGGCGGGTTTTTTCCAGCGCCACAGCGAGGTTGGCGGCAATGGTGGAAAGCAGGCGCACGTCATTGCCGCTGAAGGCATATTCCCGCTCGCTGTTTTCCAGGGTGATGGCGCCAAAGACGCGTTCATTCGTCATGATGGGGACTGAGACAGACGACTTGATCGGAAGCGAATTGGTAAAGATGGCGTTGAGTTTGCGGGTTTCTTCTTCCCAATTCTCATGGATGACGAGCGGTTTTTTCATCTCCATGATCTTCGTGGTCATGCCTTCGCCGAATTGGATCGGCTGATTCTTTTGATGGGCGTTGTCTTGAAAATCGTAGGGAAATTGAATTAGGTTAGTGTTTGGGTCATGGACGGCAATGAGAACGTTGCTGGCTCTGAACGTTAACCGAATCTGTTCGCCCGTGTCGTAGATCAGTTTTTGCAGATCAGTCTTTTGGATGAGAGATTCGCTGACGCCGTGGATCGCTTGTAATTCGGCAAGGCGAATCTTGAGTTGTTCTTCTGCCAGTTTGCGAGTGGTG
>JAHDWC010000027.1 GCA_023382575.1 Anaerolineales bacterium | reverse complement strand
AGGCCAGGGTCTTGTTGAATACGCTCTGATTCTCGTTTTGGTTGCCATCGTCGTTATCGCGGCTCTCATGATCCTCGGACCGATCATTGGTAACGTCTTCAGCAAGATTAACTCCAGCCTCTCCGGCGTGTAGTTTTTCGCCAAGCACATAAAGAGCCCTGTCGTGAGACAGGGTTTTTTATTTTTTATACAGGTAAATCAACCGCTCCCGATCAAAAACATCGGCATCCCAGCCGGGCAGGTCAAACGAAACTGTCACCACCCGCGCACCAGGCTTCAACTCCGCCGCCAGCTTTTTAGCAAGCCGCTCCCCATAATCGGATGTCAGGTAGGCAAAGACGATATCCGCCTCCTTGAAATTTGACTTAAAAAAGTCCCCCGCCTCAACTCGGACCTGTGAGCTGACCCCGTTCCAGCGAGCGTTCAACCAGCTGATAACACACTGCACCGGGCCCGCCTCAATGCCAACAGCGTTGAGACCAAACTCCTTCGCAGCAATGACCAGCACCCGCCCATGTCCCGAACCGAGATCGTACAGTGTTTCATCCGGTTGCGGATTAGCCAATTCCAGAGCCTTGCGAATCCGTTCCCGGGTTGTTGTCACGGGTGGCAATCCATACCAGGCAGGGACAAGCAGCCACAGTAACGCGACAACGATAATAAAAGCCGCAAGAATACCGAGAAAAACCTGCACGTTATTTTTGCATCCTACGCAAAGCCAAAATCCCTGCCACATTGAACAAAACAGTGGTCAATGCCACAAAGACAAATCCAAACTGTTGGTAGATAAACGCTGCCAGAAGTGCGCCCAGAGCGCGTCCCAAGGCATGCCCGGTGACATTTAACGAAAGCAATGTCGCACGCGCCGAAGGGACAAGTTCCGTCACCATCGGGATGTGACTAACCATCACATATTCAAACGTGATGTAAAAGAGGAATAGACCGATCAATGCGCCAATCTGAGTCTGTCCAATGAAGGGCAGTAGGGCCGCCGCCAGCGAATTAGCCACTAGCCCAATGGCAAGCGCACGCGGCTTACCAAGCCTATCGGTGGTGAGCGCGACGAGACCCTCGCCGCTCAGCTCGGAGATGCCGATCACCGCTGAAGCGCCTGCCAGCGCCGCAATCTTCAGCCCAAAAGAATCCTCCAGCCAAACCCCAAAAATGACATTGACCAATTCATTTGCCGCACTTGCCCATAGCGCAATCGAAATCCCAGCCAGTGCCGGTGTGGATTTGAAAACCGCCAAATACCCCTCGCGCGAGTTGCTAACGGGTTCGTGATGCGGATCTTCGTTCGGGACGACGCGCCAGATAACGAAGACAGCGATCAACCCAAGGATGGTGAACAGTGGGAACGGCGCCGACCAGCCGAAGCGATCAATCAAAAATCCAGCAACCGGCACGCCGACGATGAATCCCAAAGACCATGCCACTTCCGTCACGGCCAGCGCCGTTCCACGCTGGTGATAAGGAACGCGATCGCCAAAATAAGCTTGCATGGCCGGGTCGAACATGAACTTTCCGATCATGGCGAGCCCAAGCGCAACCGCCAGCGCCCAAAATGACGGGAAAATCGCAACGATGCCAATGCCCAGCGTGAAGATGCCCAGCCCTGCCAACATGCCAAACTTGCGTCCGCGTCGGTCGGCAATGGGACCGAGTAACGGACTGGTGGCTCCGAGCAGGGAGCGCCCCGTCATCAGCAGGGACATGGTGGCAATGTCCACGCCGAGTCCACGAGCGAAAATGGGCAAAAATGGATACACCATCCTGTGAGCAGAATTCAGGATGGTGCGGACGAACATGAAAACAATAAGTTGAAAGCGAATTCTCAAAATGATTCTCAGTGGGCAGGTTTGAGATTAAACAGAAAACGTGTCAGGAAATAAGCCGCGATCCATGAAAACAAATTCAAGCCGACAAAGAAGCCGATGATAGCGTAATTCCCTGAGTTGAAGATCGGTGATGGCGGCGGGTGCATGATGTTTTCTGCAGTGGAAAATATCACCCGTAGTGCGATAATGTAAATGACGTTTGACAACGAGGTCAGCCAGGGGATGTTGAACAGCCACAAGCCCAGTTGCAGCAAAACGCCAGTGATGGCAAAGATCATTGCGAGGCGAAAGCGCGGCTCGGCGAGGAAGAGACCGTTCCAGTTGCTTTGCATCGCCAGCATGGACAAGGGCAGGTAGGAAACCCAGAAGATGATACCCGTCCGACCGAGCGCGGCACTCCAGGTGTGGAAAAGGTCGCGTCGCAGGACCAAGCCTAAAAGTCCGGCGAGAGCCGCCGCGATGAAGGCAATTTCGGCGGTGATGACCCAGGCTCCGTGCAAATACACGAGGCGGACATTCGATCCCAGTGATTTTTCTTCGGGTCCGAATAATGTCGCCACGGCAATGACGATGAGTGTGAGGAAGAAATATAATAGATGAGGTTTTTGATTGGACATGCCCGAATTGTAACCGTATCCAAACAGTTTTGTCTGTACGCCTTGCTTGACAATCCATTCGCGCAGGAATACACTCAAGGCGCTCGGGGAGGACCTACTGCATTCCCGCAGGACGCGTTGCCGCCAGTGGCGTGTCGTATCAACCATCGACAACGTGAACGTTCCAAACGTTTGGTGAGACCATCCACGGAAGTGTGGTGGTCTTCTTTTGTGTTTTGGAGTTTGTTTCTGAGCATTCCATTTCAGGAGTCAATGCATGTCACAAGAAGAAATCAAGCAGGAAGAATTTCACGCTCTCACGGTTGAAGAAACGCTCAAGCATCTTGAGGTCCATGAGCAGGGGTTGAGCGGTGCCGAAGCTGAAAAGCGGTTGGCGCATTATGGACCAAATCAATTGAAAGAGGCGCCGCGCCCCGGGTTCCTCGCTTTGTTGTGGGGACAATTAAATAATTTCGTGGTTATCCTTTTGATCGTTGCCTCAATCATCTCCGCTTTGTTGGGTGATTATGTCGAAGCTGCCGCCATCATGGCAATTGTCGTGTTGAACTCGGTGCTCGGCATCATCCAGGAACAACGTGCCGAACAGGCACTGGCGGCTCTGCAAAAACTCGCCGCACCTGAAGCGCAGGTATTACGCGATGGTTCGCGCAAATTGGTGCCCGCCTACAACCTTGTGCCCGGTGACATTGTCTTTTTGGAAGCGGGGAATTTCATTCCGGCGGATTTGCGCCTGCTGGAAGCTATCAACTTGCGGGTGGAAGAAGCTTCCCTCACCGGTGAGTCGCTCCCCGTTCAGAAAAATGCGGCGACAGTGCTCGATAAAAACGTTCCACTTGGTGACAGAAAAAATACCGCCTTCATGGGAACCGTGGTCAACTACGGGCGCGGACGAGGCGTGGTCACCAGCACAGGCATGAACACGCAGCTCGGTCTCATCGCCACCATGCTTCAAAGTGTGGAGACGGAAGAGACTCCGCTGCAACGCCGCCTCGACCAGCTTGGGAAATCGCTCAGCATTGGCTCGTTGATTTTGGTCTTTGTGGTCTTTATCGTCGCGCTGTTCAACTACACCGAGATCAGCAGCCTTTTCTCCGACCCGCTTAATTACTTCAAAACTTTTGCCGAACAAATTACCGAAGTCTTCATCATCGCCATCAGCCTGGCCATCGCCGCTGTGCCAGAAGGACTGCCCGCAGTCGTGACCATCTCGCTAGCGCTTGGCATGCGCGAGATGATCCAGCGCCACGCACTCATCCGCAAACTATCTTCGGTGGAGACGCTTGGTTCTGCCACAACGATCTGTTCCGACAAGACTGGCACGCTGACCCAAAATGAAATGACGGTCACGCGCATCTGGGCAGACGGACAGTTTGTCAGCGTTTCAGGAGCCGGGTATGCCCCGAAAGGGGATTTCCTCGTAGACGGCAAACCAGTGGAAGCGAAACAATATCCCGCCATCCTCTCCACACTTTGGCTTGGCGTGTTAAACAACGACTCGCTCATCGAAACCACAGGCGAAAGCGACACCAACAAAACCTATCGCATTGTCGGCGACCCCACTGAAGGCGCATTGCTCGTCGCCGCCGCCAAAGCTGGAGCCGTCCACCCCGACATCAAAGAAGCCTATCCGCGCGAGAATGAAGTTCCATTTGATTCGGAACGCAAGCGCATGATCACCATCCATGATGTGACCAAGCCAAGTCCCAGTGACCCGTCGCCGTTTTATGATGAAAAGCAAAAAGGCTGGGATGTTATCGCCGTCAAAGGTGCGCCGGATATTGTGCTGACGCTTTGTTCCAAATATCAAGGCATGGATGACAAGCCGCGCGACCTGACCGATGAGATGCGCAAGCAAATCCTTGCCGCCAACGATGCGATGACCAAAGACGCCCTACGCGTGCTTGGTTTCGCT
Organism: Anaerolineales bacterium; assembly: GCA_023382575.1. Classification (GTDB taxonomy): domain Bacteria; phylum Chloroflexota; class Anaerolineae; order Anaerolineales; family Villigracilaceae; genus Villigracilis. Next base: position 24,664 of record JAHDWC010000027.1, on the reverse strand, counting down.
TATCGCCTGGAGAAAGATGTCCCCAACAATATCGAAGAAGTAAAAACTGAAGACCTCGAAAAGGATCTGGTCTTTGTTGGTCTGATGGGCATGATCGACCCGCCGCGGACTGAGGTCAAGCCTGCGCTCGAAAAGGCGCGTCATGCGGGCATCCGCACTGTGATGATCACAGGTGACTTCCCGAACACGGCCAAGGCGATAGCCGAATCCATCGGGTTACTGCGACCCGGCAAAAAGGTCATGACCGGAGCCGAGTTGGATAAGATCGACGATGCCCAACTCAAGGCTGTGATCGAAGATACGGATGTCTTCGCCCGCGTTTCCCCCGAACATAAGATGCGCATCGTGGACGCCCTGCAAGCCAACGATGAAGTTGTCGCCATGACGGGTGATGGCGTGAACGATGCGCCTGCCATCAAACGCGCCGACATTGGTGTAGCAATGGGAATCACCGGCACCGACGTTGCCAAAGGTACTGCCGATATGGTGTTGACCGATGACAATTACGCCAGCATCGTCTCCGCCGTGGAGCAGGGACGCATCATTTACTCGAACATTCGCAAGTTCGTGTTCTTCCTGCTCTCCTCGAATGTGGCCGAGATCATGATCATCTTCCTTGCGACTCTCGCTGGTTTACCCGCACCACTTACCGCCATCCAACTGTTGTGGCTCAACCTCATCACCGATGGTGCTCCTGCGCTTGCCCTCGCGATGGAAAAAGGCGACCCAGACATCATGGATCAGAAGCCACGCGCCAAATCCGAACCGATCGTCAACCGTTCGATGGGCATTGGTATCATCGTGCAAACCATTATGCAAACCAGCGCAGTGCTGATTGCTTTCATCATGGGGTTGGCGTGGCATCTCGAAGCTGGCGCAATGATCCCAGCGGGTTCAAATGTCCTGTCGTTTGTCCTTGCTCACGATTGGCGTGGCGTGGATGTGCAAACCGCCGAGACAATGGCATTTGTGACTCTCTCTCTGGCGGAACTCTTCCGCGCTTATACCGTCCGCTCGGAACGCGCCTCAATCTTCAAGATCGGCATTTTCTCCAACCGCTATATGCAATACGCCGTTGGAATTTCCATCACACTCTTGTTGCTGGTCTGTGCCGTGCCGTTCCTCCAACCCATTTTCAACACACATTTCCTCAGTTTGCGTGAGTGGAGTCTGGTAGTCGGGCTGGCACTGATGCCTGCCATTGCAGAAGAGGTCACAAAGTTCTTCCTGCGAAAAAGCAATCAATAAAAAACAGGTGCCCCTTCGTAACTGAAGGGGCACTCGATTCTAAAATCCCAGTGTATGATTAGCGGATAAGGAATATCATATGCTCCGAGAACTACGAAACAGAGATATCAAGCTTTCTCCCAAAGCCTTAGATATCTTCCATCACGTTATGGCTGGCATGATCCTTCTCTTTTTTGTTATTGCGATTGCCGCCACCTATTGGGACATCCTGCCACCACGCAAGGATCTTTACAACGAACTATGGGGACCTACCTACCTGCTTATGCAAGGAAAAAGCCCCTACAATACGTCCAGTTTGAACCCAATACTGCCTGCGGCATGGCTACCCATGTCTATTGGATTCTTTGCCCCATTGGGTTGGTTAAGTGAAGAAGTAGCTCTCAGATTCTGGTTCTTGTTCAGCCTAGTTGAAATGGCACTTGTGGTTTTTCTTATCCGACGAGGGGATAAATCCATTATCAACCTGTTCCTTCTATCTATATTTGCATTTAGCTTTCCTTCTACAATTTATCATCTGTTGCTTGGGCAGTTTTCCATCACAACTACTCTATGTGTCGTTACCGCTGTTTACCTTATTCTCAAAGAAAGCCATTGGTTAGCTGCATTTTTACTTGCTTTGGGACTCTCAAAGCTTCATTTGATGACCCTCCCAATGTTGGGTTTGAGCATTCTTTACTATCAACGTTCTGGTATCAAAAGTATGTTCGTTTTTTGGGAGCGTGTATTTGTAGCTTGTTTGGTTTTATGCACGCCATTATTCATTGCTTATCCCAATTGGATACCTGATGCCATTCAAAGCATGACTTCCAATGCGCCCTGGGCATTCCCTAATCTGCAGAAATTTCTCATATACACCTTTGGCTCAGTTGGAATGATCATATGGGGAGTTGCCGTTGCACTGTCCATTATGCTGTCTTTGTTCCTTTGGAAACGGCTTGATCCGATCCCAGCCACATTTTGGAACGTGGGGCTCGCGCTTCTTATCTCCCCTTATATTGGCAGTTGGGACTTTGTAACGCTTCTGCCTCTTTGGCTTTACACCTTCTCGGCTGTAAATCGCTGGCAGAAAGTTTTTATGTTAATTTCATATATAATTGCCTGGCTATTAATGGCAAACATCCAGGGGCTTGAAGAAAGCCATAACCATTTTTTCTGGTGGGTTCCCCTATGGTTTCTTGCTTCTACAGCAATAGTCACTATTTTTTCTTTTCCAAAAACGCGTGCATATCCTTGAGTATCTGCCGCCATTCCGCCTCAGCACTGACTTTCCTCTGTACATCCCCAGCGCGTTTTCTCATCGCTTCCATGACGCGTTCATCCTCACCAGCATCCAGCCAGAAACCATGATCGTTCGCCGTGCAGGTATCCAACTTTAGGTCATATAACCGATATTGGAACTCATCTAACTTTGCACCGCAATGTGGACAAAGAAACTCCGTCTGCGTTTGAAAGTGCACCAGCGACCCCTTGCGTCCATCCTCGGCGAAGACCACATCTTCCAACTTATCCAACTCATGAAAATCCAACCACATGCCCTGACAGTTCGGGCAGGTCTCCACCTCGAACATCCCTTTATAAAACTTCTTCGTCAGTTCAGATTTACATTTGGGGCAATTCATACCATATCATTACGCGGACGTTAATCCGGAGCAATCTCCAAAACCTGATTTACCAAATCTTCAACGACTGGGTCATTAGGTTTCATATCCAACCAGACCAAAAACTCGGCATTTCCTTTGGGACCCAACAGGGACGATTTTACCAAGCCCAGCAATCCAAAACCTTCGTTTTTTGCAAAGGTCAGCACATCAAGCAAAACCTGTCGGTGAACTTCCGGGTCGCGGATGACGCCATCGCCACGCGAGACTTCCTTTTTACCGGCCTCGAATTGCGGTTTGATCAACGCAATAATTCCACGTTCCACGTTCCACTTTTTTATGACCGGCAACAAAGTTTTCAGCGAGATGAACGACGCATCCACTGTGGCAAAATCGATCTTCTCTGGCAGCGACTCGACAAAACGCGCATTCGTCTCCTCCATCACCACCACGCGGGAATCGTTACGAAGTTTCCAATGCAGGATGCCCTTGCCCACATCAATAGCATAGACTTTTGTTGCACCGTGTTGAAGCAGACAATCCGTAAACCCGCCCGTGGATGAACCGACATCAGCACAGACAAAACTAGTCACATCGATCTGGAACGCATCGAGCGCACCTTCGAGCTTTTCTCCGCCACGCGAAACGAAACGCGGACCAGTATCCACTGTCAGCGTGGCATCCGGCTGAGTGGGAGTAGCAGGCTTGAGCGCGACCTGACCCGCGACGCGCACTTGTCCCGCCATGATAAGGGCTTGGGCTTTGGCGCGCGAATCCGCCAATCCCTTTTCCACCAGCAAAACATCCAGACGAACCTTGGGCATGAAAATATTGTATCAGGTAAAATAAGCGCATGCTAACCGCCCTGATAAAAACCATGCGCCCGCGCCAATGGACGAAAAATGTGTTCATCTTTGCGGCGCTGGTCTTCGACAAGCCATTGCTCAGCCCCGATTCCTGTTTGCGGACTCTGGCTGGCTTTGCGCTGTTCTGTCTGATCTCGTCCAGCGTGTATATATTCAACGATCTCGCAGATGTGGAAGCGGATCGTAAACATCCCGAAAAGAAGAATCGTCCCATCGCTTCGGGCAAGCTGCCGATCAACGCAGCGTGGATCGCCGGGATTGCGCTGGTCATCTTCACCTTCGCGCTTTCGTGGCTGCTCTCAACCAACTTCCTTGTCGTCGTGGTGCTGTACTTCCTGATCAACATGGCGTACTCGAAGTGGTTGAAACACATTCCGATTTTGGATGTGCTCATCATCGCCTCGGGCTTCGTCCTGCGCGTCCATGCGGGTGTGACGCTCATCGACGTGGAACGCTTCTCACCCTGGCTGTATGTGGTGATGACCCTGCTTTCGCTTTTCCTCGGGTTTGGGAAACGCCGCGCAGAACTCGCCTTGTTGGCACATGGTGCAGGCTCGCATCGCAAAGTACTCGACGGCTACACCTTGCCATTGCTAGACCAATACATCATGATCGTCTCCGGCACGACCATCGTGGCGTATTCGTTGTACACTTTTTCCGCGCCCAACGTACCCGACAATCACAGCATGATGCTGACCATTCCCTTTGTGGTCTATGCCATTTTCCGTTATCTGTATCTGATCGAAGTCAAACATGCGGGCGGCGCGCCGGAAGAAATTCTGCTCTCCGACCGCCCGTTCCAAATTGCAATGATCCTTTGGGGAGCCGCCGTTCTGGCGATCTTTTACCTCTCGTGAAAGCTTCCGCGCCCGGCAAGATCATTCTCTTTGGCGAACACGCTGTCGTTTACAGCCGCCCTGCGCTGGCTGTGCCAGTCAATCAAGTAAAGGTGGAAGTGGACATAAGCGACTCGGCTCAGCCCGGCATCTGGATTCACGCTCCCATCATTGGCTTGCAAGCCGAACTCACCACGCTTCCCTCCAACCATCCAATTGCTTCGGTTATTCTGTGGGCGATGCAACACTTGGGAATTTTCCCACGTCCGAATATCTCCATCACCATCGAATCGACTATTCCCGTCGCTTCCGGGTTGGGTTCAGGTGCGGCAGTTTCGGTGGCTTTAGTCCGCGCGCTTTCCTCTTTCTTTTCCCATCCGCTCAAGAATCAACAAATTAACGACCTGGTCTACGAGACCGAGAAGCTCTACCACGGCACACCCTCCGGCATCGACAATACTGTCATCACCTACAATATGCCAGTGTTCTATCTCAAAGACAAACCCATTGAGACTTTTAAAGTAGGCAAACCTTTCACCATCGTCATTGGGGATACGGGCATCCCCGCGCCGACAAAAGAATCTGTGGGCGATGTGCGTCGCTTGTGGCTGCGAGATCCGAATCGTTTTGAATCCATCTTCAACGAAGTGGCGCAGATATCCACCATGGCACGTCACTTCATCGAAAGCGGCAGACCCGAATTGCTCGGCGAGTTGATGGATCAAAACCACGAATTTCTTCAAGAGCTGACTGTCTCTTCGCCGGAGCTGGATGCGCTTGTCCTTGCGGCGCGACAAGCCGGGGCACAAGGCGCCAAACTCAGCGGCGGAGGTCGCGGGGGGAATATGATTGCATTGGTAGATTCAGCTTCGGCGGAGTCTGTGGCGCAGGCTTTATTATCCGCAGGCGCAAAGCGGACGATCATCACCGAAATCAAATAACCCTTCCAATGAAATTCAAATGGTTCGCTCCAATCCTGCCATACGCTGCGGTGTGGGTAGGATTCTTTATTTTTCACAACGCCTGGCTGACGCTGGTGGGATTTCATCTGGCGATCTTTCTGGCTCTGATGTGGCTCCGTCCACGGCTAAAAATTTCAACACTCTTCAAAACAACAAAACCAACATATATTCTTTTGAGCGTGTTCGTTTGCCTGACTGGCGGAATTAGTTTGTATTTTTTGTGGGATGTATTTGCCATCGCGACGAATCTGCGTGAACAGTTGCTGTGGCTCGATTTGAACGCATCCACATGGATGGGATTCATCGCGTACTTTTCGCTGGTCAACCCGTTCGTGGAGGAATATTTCTGGCGCGGGGTGTTGGGAGATGCCATTAGCGGATTGCATTTCAACGATCTGGTCTATGCCGGTTATCACGTCATGGTGGTTTGGGATAAAGTCCCCGCGTACTCCATCTTGATTATGCTGGCTGGACTGGTCTTTGCGGGCTGGTTCTGGCGACAAATTTATCGGCGCGACGGTGGTTTGCTCGCCCCTGTGCTGGGTCACATGGCGGCTGATTTTGCAATCTTGATGACGGTCTACATAATGGTGGGAAAATAAAACTGGAGAACCGTATGGTTCTCCAGTTTTTGTTGACAGTGTCAGCTTTCAGAAACTACAACTCGCTTGCCCTGCGGCTGATGCGATCCTTGGCGCGGACGATGAATTCGCTCAAGGCGAAACCATTTTGCTGGCTGCCATCGCGGACACGTAATGACACTTGTCCGGCTTCCATTTCGTTCTTGCCAACCACGATCATGTACGGCACTTTCATCATCTGCGCATTGCGGATCTTGGCGTTCATGCGCTGCGAGGAGAGATCCGCGCTGGCACGGATGCCGTTCTCGCGCAATTCCTTAGCGATCTTTTCGGCATAGTCATTCTGCTCATCCGTGATGGAGATGACGCGCACCTGCTCCGGCGAAAGCCAGACCGGGAAGTTACCCGCGTAATGTTCGAGCAGGAAGCCCACCATGCGCTCGTGCGTGGAAAGCGGCGCGCGGTGGATGCACAGCGGCACCTCGTCGTGTCCTTCGCTGTTCGTGAACTTCAGGTCGAAGCGCGAGGGGACGGCAAAGTCCACTTGGTTTGTGGCGAGTGAAAACTCACGCCCAATCGCAGACCAAATCTGCACATCAATTTTTGGACCATAGAACGCGGCTTCGTCTTCGGCTTCCACATAAGGGACTCCGCCATTGTCCATGGCGCGACGCACCATGTCTTCGGTCTTGATCCACAGTTCGGGGTTATCCACATACTTTTTGCCAAGACCAGCCTTCGAGTGAAGCGAGAGGCGCATCACGTACTTGTCGATGCCGAAGAGTTCAAAGTATTTCTTGTAGAGTTCAACCACGCCCATGAACTCCTGTTCGAATTGATCTTCCGAGCAGTAGATGTGGGCATCATTCATCTGCATCGAGCGGACTCGCATCAAGCCGAAAAGTTCGCCTGATTTTTCGTAGCGATAACACGTGCCGTATTCGGCGAGGCGCACAGGCAGGTCACGGTACGAACGTCCCTTCGAGCCGAAGATCTTGTGATGCATCGGGCAGTTCATCGGCTTGATGTAATACTTCACGCCTTCGAGCTCCATCGGCGGATACATGCTCTCGGCGTAATACGGCAAGTGTCCTGAGCGGATAAACAAATCTTCCTTCGTCACGCTCGGCGTCTTGACGCGGTCATAGCCGGCCTTTTCTTCCATTTCCTTGGCAAGTTTTTCCAACTCTTCGATGATAATGCCGCCGTTTGGCAGCCAGAGAGGCAAACCGGGACCCACTTCCTCGTCAAAGATGAAGATTTCCAAGTCCTTGCCTAGTTTGCGATGGTCGCGCTTCTTCGCTTCTTCCAACTGATGCAGGTAGTCTTCGAGCTGCTTTTTGTTTTCCCAAGCCGTGCCATACAAACGCTGCAACTGCTTGTTGTTCTCATCACCGCGCCAGTACGCACCCGCAACCGACATCAACTTGAAGGCATCGGGCTTGATCTCTTTCGTGTTTGCCACATGCGGACCACGACACAGATCCGTGAACGTATCCTGCTGGTAAATGGAAATCTCCGGCTTCTCTTTGAGCGGATTACCGTACTCATCCAAGCCGCCTTTTTCCAGGCCTTCGATCAATTCCAATTTATAGGGCTGGTCGGCAAAGATGCGCTTCGCCTCCTCCGCCGAGATGACCGTCTTCTTGAAATCATGCTTGCCTTGCACGATCTGACGCATGCGCTTCTCGATCTGCTCGAGGTCTTCGGGCGTCAGGTTGCGCGGCAGGTCAAAGTCGTAATAAAAGCCATTCTCCACTGGCGGACCAATGGTCGGTTTGCCGTCTGGGAAAACCTCCAGCACGGCTTGCGCCATCACATGCGCCGTGGAGTGACGGATCTTGTAAAGGTATGAATCTTCGTAACGTTCCTGCTTTTGTTGTGACATGTCTACTTCCTTTCCATCCCATCCTGCCTTCCGCAGCAATGGGTTAACAAAAAAATTCTCGCCCGAACAACGGGACGAGAATTTAATTCACGCGGTTCCACCCGATTTACCCTGAACTTCAGAGTATCTCTTAGGCTGATAACGAAGCCATCCGTTTCCCATACTTTCCTTCGATTTCAGGGTCATGCTCGCGAGTGGTTTTCTGTGATATTCCCAGGAAGAGACTCTCAATCTTCGATCTCTTCTCCCTGTCAGGGATGCGACCACGTACTCGTCTCGGTCAACGCATTTTTTGATTTTCGGACTTGTGGGCGAGATAGGGCTCGAACCTACGACCTCTGCTATGTCAAAGCAGTGCTCTAACCAACTGAGCTACCCGCCCGAAGGACTGACATTATATCACTGTCCCAAAAATTGGCAATACCCCGATACATCCGCGGTATAATCCCTGCGCTATGGCACGCAAAAAAGCGCCTGAAGATCTGTCTGTAGAAGAACTCCGTCGCCTGTTGGTGGAGAAGCGTCGTGGCGCGCGCAAAGACCGTTTGGAACATTATCGACGCACAGGACGCGTCGTCGCTGTGGCGCCAGACCTCAACCTGGACTCGCCTCCTTCCGCGCCGGTCATTGACACCACCGAAGGAAGCGAATCCAACCCGCAGCCTGCCCCGGTTAATCCGCGTCGCAAATTTTTAGATCGCATCCTCCTTGGTGTGGAAGTGCTCGCCGTGCTTGGGTTGGCCGCCATCATCTTCAACGGGGTTGGCTTGTTGCAAACGCTTAACAACGAAGTCGTCGCTGCGCTGAACCCTGAAACAGTCACGCCGACGCCACTGGTGATGGCAGTGGTGCTTCCTTCGGGGCACAAACCTCCCGACGCACAGGGCAATACCGCTCCGAATGATGCGGAGATTCCGTCTCACCTGCTGCCCATGGTACAGTCACTGGCGAATGTTCCTGTGCCGACGGCAGCGCCCGATCAAGCAGTGCGGATTCAGATCCCATCCATCAACGTGGATGCGCCTGTGGTGCAAGGCGATGGTTGGGAACAACTTAAGAAGGGTGTCGGGCAATATATCGGCTCGACCCCACCCGGACGTGACGGCAACCTTGTGCTTTCGGCGCATAACGATGTGTACGGAGAAATTTTCCGCTATTTGGATCGGCTCGTCCCTGGCGATCAGGTTGTCATCTACACCCAGCAGCGACAGTTCACCTACATCGTAGACCGTACCGTGCTCGTCGAGCCCACCGCCGTGGAAGTGATGGCGCCGACGGCTTCGCCGACGGTAACGCTCATCTCGTGCTATCCATACCTTGTCAACGATCAGCGCATTGTCGTCTTTGCGCGATTACAAAATTAGGAGAAATAAAATGGCTAAGAAAAACAAACGCCCCGTCCAGACCGTTACGATTGCGAACCAACCTCCGCAGAAGTTCGAATTTAACCCCGATTACAGTCTGGTCAAGAAAGACCTGCGCCGCATCGGCATACTGGCTGGTTTCTTTATCACGGTGCTGGTGGTGCTTTCTTTCTTTTTGAAATAGACAACATCACAGTATGAAACAGGAGACCCTTTTACAGGGTTTCCTGTTTTTAATTCCACGTGCGCTGATAAACACCGAATTTACAATAGACCTCAAATCCCATACGGTGATACAAACGCAAAGCATTGGGATAGGTTGTCTGCAATGTACCAACGGTATAGCCGAGTTTCATGGCTTCTTGAAAAGTCAGCAGTGTAATGGCTGTCCCCAATCCGTTTTTTCTATATTCGGGGTGTGTGGCGATATTATAAAGTCCGGCTACATCTCCACCAAAATGAAGCGAACTGGTAGCAATGACACGGTCATTGACCCGCATCATGTAATGCCGCCATTGTGAGTTGACAGAAAAATTAAGCTGATTGAAGATGTCCAGCACCAGTGATGCATCAGCGGCGGGAACGCCAAAAGTTTCCATAAACAGAGGCATCCACGTTTGCAACTGGGTGAGATTCGTTACCGGTTCAAAGATATATTCCACAGTCGGAGGGATGAGGCGGGGCAATTGTCTTAGCTCACATGCCATGCCGATCATATCCCGAATATGGACAAATCCGTGAGCCTGCAACATCCTGCCCAATCCATCTGGCTGCGCGGATGGACCCGTCCACCAAGTCAGCGGCGTGTTCGTCTGGCGGAATGGCTCCAGGGCGTTGGTAAGTTGGGTATCCAATTGATTACGATCAAATTGAGCGGAGGTAATGCCGTTGTATCCGGCACGCTTCACCCCGGATGTAAACCAAGTTGGGTTGCCTGTGTGTAATTCGCCGCCGGGTAATTTTGCGAAGTCATGCGATTTTTCATTTAGGTTATTTTCTATCAACTGGGCAAATTCACTGGATGAAATATGATGAGATTCGGTCATTGATTTTCGTCTCCAAAGAAGGCTTCCATTTTATTAAGGATATAATACAAACATCAGGGTGAATTTTTGAACTCTTACAACCTTTTGGATAATAACAGATATGTTAACCACTGCACACGAAATCACACTTGAAAAACTCACCTACGGCGGCGACGCGATGGGACGTCTCCCAGATGGTCGCGCCGTCTTCATCCCATTTGGCTTACCCGGCGAAACCGTTCGGATTCAACTGACGCAAGAAAAACAAAACTTCGCGCGCGGTGAAATTCTTGAAATCATTAAACCCTCCCCAGACCGCATCGACCCAAAGTGCAAGCACTTCACCCAATGCGGCGGATGCCACTACCAGAACCTGCCCTACGAAAAACAACTACTCGCCAAAGCGGACATTCTGCGTGACCAACTTCAACGCATCGGCAAAATTGAAAATCCGCCTGTGCAAGCCGCCGTTGCTTCACCGAATCAGTGGAACTATCGTAACCACGTCCAATTTCACCTCACCGACGATGGCAAAATTGGCTTTATCAATGCCAGGGGCAATAAAACGATTCCCATCGAAGAATGTTATCTCCCTGAATCAACCATTGACGCTTTTCGCAACGATTTGCAATTCGAATCGCGCATGAACCTTGAGCGCGTTTCCCTCCGCTCCGGCGCAGACGATGACCTCATGCTCATTCTCGAATCCGAAACCGAAGAGACGCCAGAACTTGAGATCGAAGCCGATATCTCCATCGTCCACATTTACGAAGACCACCCCGTCGTCATCGCCGGAAGCAATGCGCTCACCATCCAATTCCTCGGCAAAGACTTCCACGTCTCCGCGCCATCCTTCTTCCAAGTCAACACCCCGATGGCAGAGAAAATGGTGCAGCACCTTCAAACTTGTTTACCTGTTTCCTTGTCTAATACATTACTTGATCTTTACTGCGGCGTCGGCTTGTTCAGCAAATTCTTCGCCGACAAATACACCAAAATCATCGGCATCGAATCAGCGCCATCTTCCTGTGAAGACTTCGCCATCAACCTCGACGAATTCGACAACATCGAACTCTACGAAGGCGCCGCCGAAGAAATCCTCCCTGCTCTCGCACCACAACTGTCTCAACCGATTCACATGATCGTTGACCCGCCCCGTGCTGGCATTGATAAATTCGCCCTCGATGCAATTCTGCAGATCAATCCACAAGTCATCGCCTACGTCTCCTGCGACCCATCCACCCTCGCGCGTGACGCGGCGCGACTCATCAAAGGCGGCTACACCCTGCAACAGGTCACGCCCTTCGATCTCTTCCCGCAGACCTATCACATCGAGTCCATCTCCATCTTCACGCGCTGACATGCTCAAGATGCTCGGTGACTCAGCGATCCTCATTCAACTCGGCGACGCCATCGACCCCGCACTCAACGCACGCGTCCACGCCCTGAGTGCGCTTCTGCAAACCAGTCTCGCCATCATCGAAACCGTCCCCGCCTATTGCACCGTCCTCGTCCACTACGACCCGCTCGCCACAACCTACAACCAAATCAAAAACCTGATCGAGGAAAAAATCTCCCTTCTGGATGAATCGACTCACAGACCTTCCCGCCGCCTAGAGATTCCCGTCCTCTATGGCAACGCTTCGGGACCCGACCTTGAGTCTGTTGCCACAACCCTAGCCTTATTTCCCTCTGAGTTGATTCGCCTGCACAGCGAACGCGAGTACACCGTCTACATGATGGGATTCACCCCCGGCTTTCCCTACCTTGGCATTCTCAACGAAAAACTATCTCTCCCGCGTCTCTCCACCCCGCGCACTCGCGTGCCTGCTGGTTCTGTCGCCATCGCCGGTTCCCAAACCGGCATCTACCCCGTTGACTCTCCCGGCGGCTGGCACATCATCGGTCACACTCCGCTCAAGCTGTTCGACCCGACCAGCGAAACTCCGTTTTTATTTTCGCCCGGCGACACAGTGAAATTCATACCCGACCATGGACAATAAACCATTGACCACAGACAAGCATCCATCGTCCATCGTCAGCGGTCCATCGTCTCCCGCCCTTGAAATCGCCGACCTCTCCGGCATCGCCACTTTCCAAGACTCCGGTAGGCACGGATACAATAAATTCGGCGTGCCCACCTCTGGCGCCATGGACTGGTACGCTTACCAAGCCGCCAACTCCCTGCTCAATAACCCGCCCAATTCAGCCGTCATCGAACTCGGCTTGGGAGAAATTACGCTTCGCGCCTTACGCAACACCGTTATCGCCGTCACTGGCGCAGGCTACGAAGTGGAAAACTACATCTGGATCTTCCCGCTCTGGACGAGCTTCTACGTCCGCGCCGGGTGGACGGTGCGCGTGAAGAAGACCAGCGGCGGCAACTGGGCATATATCGCCATCGCTGGTGGATTTGATTCACCTATCATCATGAATTCCCGTTCGGCATACCTACGTGGCGGAGTCGGCTCCGCGCTCAAAGTTGGTGGCGTTCTCCATTCTCTCGCTCCCGCCGCTGACCTGCTAAAACTCGCCGCCCGCGACCATACGCCGCTCATACCCTACAGCCAAACCCCAACCATCGAAGTCATCCCCGCCCCCCAAGCGGACTGGTTCACGCCAGAAGGCATCCGCACGTTTTACGAGAGCGAATACACCCTCAGTCCATCTTTTGATCGCATGGGCTATCGTTTGCAAGGTTCACCCATCGAAAAAGTCATCACCAAAGAACTCATCTCCGAAGGCATGACGATGGGTAGTATCCAAATCCCAGCCGATGGTCAACCCATCGTCATGATGGCGGACGCGCCCACCGCAGGCGGTTACCCCAAAATTGCAAACGTCACTCGCGCAAGTTTGCCTCTGCTCGCACAATGTGAAGCGGGCGTGAGCAAAATCCGTTTTCGAGAGGTGACTGTGGAGGAAGCGCAAAGAAAGACGATGGACGACAGACGATAGACCATCGTCCATCGTCGATGGTCTATCGTCCCAAAGGAGTTCTCATGCACATCGACCTAAACTGTGACCTCGGCGAAGGGACAGGCAATGACGAAGCCATCATGCCGTATATCACCTCCGCCAACATCGCCTGCGGATTCCATGTGGGGGATGAACAGATTATGCGTGAGACTCTGCGACTGGCAAAGCGTTTCGGCGTGAACGCGGGCGCGCATCCAAGCTGGAATGACCGCGAGAATTTTGGTCGCAAAGAAATGGACGTTTCTACCGCTGAAGCAGAGAAAATCGTTTTGGAGCAAATTCAAATTCTGGCGGCGATTGCGAAAGAAGAAGGGGTGACGTTGACCCACGTCAAGCCGCATGGGGCGTTGTATAACCAATCTGCAAAAGATATTCAACTCGCAAATGCAATTGCGCGGGCGATTAAAACCGTCAGCGTGGATTTAATTTTGGTTGGGCTGGCAGGCTCAAGGTCGCTTGAGGCGGGGCGGAAGATGGGTATTAGAGTCGCGGCAGAGGGCTTCCCCGATAGAGGCTACAACGCTGATGGGTCGTTGATGTCCCGCCTTCTTCCGGGGGCATTAATTGAATCTCCGGAGAAAGTGGCGAGACATGCCATTGAGTTGGTGAAGACGGGCAAAATGGATACGCTCTGCCTGCATGGCGACCACCCGAATGCGGCGCAGAATGCAAAGATGTTGCGCGATGTATTGGAGAAAAATGGGGTGGAGATATTGGCTTTAAAAAAGAGACAGTCACCTTTGAGGTGACTGTCTCTTGGTGTATTAGCCTTCTGAGATTACGATCAACTTATCTTCGGGTTTGAAGATGACGCGCTCGGACTTCTTCGGGTTGGTGTGAACACCGTAGGCTTTTTCGGCGTCGTGGCTTTCGCTCATCAATCGGTAGCCCATGGCGGTTTCGCCGCGGCGTTTGGCGGCTTCGACCACGGTGTAGAAATTCACCGGTTGCCCAACAGCCACATAATCGCTGATAGGCTTGAGATACACCTCCGCGCCTTCGGGATCGAAGATGTCGGTAAAGACGTCCATGAGCTCAGCATTTTCGGAAAGTTGCGCAAGCATGAGACTGATGAGATGATCGCTGACGATGAAGTCGTCCACCTTGGCAGCTTCGGCGAGTTCGCGATTGCGCAGGTCGAGCATTTCACTGATGATGGAGAAGGGGGTCTCGTCCTTTTCGGCGATGTCGCGCAGATGCAGCAGTGTGACCAATGTGATCGCATCCGCCTCTTGAACATCGAGATGGCTGTATGCCAGAACGATGACGTGGTCATACTCTGTGACCTGGAGCTTTTCGAGCAGAGCACGGTCGCGGATGTCACCTTCGATGACGGTCAGTTTCTGGTTGGCGAGTTTACCGATCTCGCGTTTAAGCTGACCTTCGAGGTCATACACCTGCGAGACAATGGTCAACTGTGAACCTTTGGCGACGTAGTTATCCAACTCGCGGACAATGGTCGAGCCGGAGCGATTCCAACCGAGGATGAGTCCGCGCTCAGGCTTGGGCTTGGTCCCATTTTCACTGGGGTGGATCAAACTTTCTTCAAGTGGGATGCGAGGGAGATTGGCCAGTGTGATCTTGTCATCGTCTTCGGCAATTGCGAAGATCTGGTCGCCCGATTCGATGCGGCTATCCATGGATGGGCTCATCATGATCGTGCCATCCGCTTTGCGGACGCCCATCAACGTGGAGGTCTCATACGCCAGCAGCGCCTCGCCGTACGTTTTGCCGGAGAGGTTGGGTTCCTGCTTGAAGTAAATTTCATCGCCGCCGAAGTTCATCAACTCGGTGTAGACGATGGACAAACCACTCTGGCGTGAGGTTTGGGCAACAACGCGTGCGATCAGGTCTGTGGTGAGGATGGGCTGGACGATGTCTTTTTCCGAGAGCAATTTCACCACGTCGAGATTCTTCGGGTCGCGGATCTGTGTGACGATATGATAAGGCTCACTGCGGCGATTCGGATTGTTGGTGATGGCCAGGATGGCTTTGATAACGTGCGTGTCAGGGTCGCCACCATCCGCGAGCACAATGATGGAACGGGCGGTGTGCGGGCTGACGATCTCAAGGTCGTTCATGTCCATTGGGCTGCCCGAGCGGCAGATGATGCGTGTGTTCTTCGGGTCTGCGATGCGTTCCTTGATCGCATCTTCCATATCGACCTTGTCTTGCTCGGCCAGCACAACGATGACCGCACCACTCTTGCGGCTTTCATTCGCCAGCACCAGTTCTGAAATGACGGTGAAAATTTGCGGCGTCCAACCGAGGATGAGGGTATGATCATTTTCCAGTACGAGCGAGCGCCCTTTCCGAAGGTTCTCGATGCGCTCTTCCAATCCATTACTCAAAATACCAATGAGCGTGGAAACGATGAAGATACCGCCGATGGTCACCAGCAGCATGACGAAGCGGAATCCGGGACCTGTATCTCCGCCCATCGTGCCGGCGTCCAATGTACGCATCAGACTCATCCAGGCGGCTTCGCCAAAGCTGGGAGCGGACTCACCGTCCATGGCGATGCTTCCAATGCGAATAATGGCGGCGGCAATGAAAATAATAACGAGCGATAATACTGCGAGTCCCCCGATCAACGCGACTGTGCCGCGTGACATGAAGTTATCGAACCAATACTGAAACCTTTGTTGGAAGGTGGGCTTTCTCATGCGTTCTCCTTGTACCTTTCAAAATTTGGCTTATTATAAGAGCAATTGTTACAAGTGGGTTGCCTGGAAGTTACCCGAGCCTGCCTTAAGAATTTGTTCATGATTCTCGCGTAACATTGCTCCATCAGACAGAGTCTATGCAATGCAAGAATTTAAAATGTGAGGTGTGCTATGTTCCAATTTGAAGGTTTCGACCGCCGCAAGCAGGAAGATAAAATCCGTGCCGAGGGACGTCTGCCCCCCGGTCAGTCGTTGACCCAGAAATTCCCCGTCCTACATTATGGACCCGTGCCAATGTTCAATCCCGCCGCGTGGGATTTCCGCGTGTGGGGCGAGGTGGAAGAGGAAAAACGCTGGAGTTGGGACGAGTTCAATCAGTTGCCGCGCACCAAACTCCACATGGACATTCACTGCGTCACCCGCTGGAGCAAATTCGATACTGACTGGGAAGGGGTCTCGGTCAAAACATTGGTGGAACAGGGCTTTTTCAAGATCAAACCAGGCGCCACTCACGTAATGCAGCACGCCGAATATGGATTCACGGTCAACCTGCCGCTGGACGTGGTGATGCAGGACAACTTCCTGTTAGCGACGCATTTCAACGGAGAACCGATCACACCGGACCACGGATATCCGCTGCGAGGCATTGTAGGATACATCCCCGGACGCGAGGACATGGAAACGCCCTATTTTTGGAAAGGGGCAAAATGGCTGCGCTCGCTCGAGTTCATGCCGCGCGACAAACGCGGGTTCTGGGAGCAGGCAGGCTATCACAACCGCGCGGATGTCTGGCGTGAAGAACGGTTCGGCTAGAAATAAAAACTCCGAGGTGTTGAACCTCGGAGTTTTGTTTTATGGACGTTTGCCCAATGTGATGCTTACATCCACTTGTTCTTCGCCGCGCAAGACGGTCAACACGACCACGTCGCCGGGACTCTTATTGGTGATGAGATAGGCCAGCATCTCATCAAAAGTGCGGATGGACATACCATCGATGGCAACGATCAAATCACCGCCTTTTTGCAAATTTGGGATACGGGTTGACTCTGTCCCTTCCAGAATGCCGGCTTCATCCGCAGGACCACCATCCACAACGTTGGTGACATACGCGCCCGTGTACTGGGTCAAACCAAGCTCATTGACCACATCCAGGCTCAAACCATCCATTGAAGATATCCCAAGATATGGATAATCGTATTGTCCCTTCTCGATCAACACCGGGACGACACGTTTGACAATATTGACGGAGATCGCAAACCCAATGCCAGAGTTGACCGGCTCGCCTTCCTCGGTAAAGTTCGTGGTGCGAATAGCACGGTTGATACCAATTACTTCGCCGTTGAGATTGAAGAGCGGTCCGCCTGAATTCCCAGGGTTGATCGCCGCATCGGTTTGGATGATGTCACCCGCGGTGAAGAAAGCGCCATCCGGGCTGGAGCGTTCCGAATCCAGCGTGCGACCCAAGGCAGAGATGATACCAACCGTCATGGTACTTTCCAAACCAAACGGGTTACCAATGGCAATGACCGTTTGACCCACTTTCAGCAAGTCTGAATCGCCGAGCGGCAATGGGAAAAGTTCCGAAGCAGGCGCATCCACTTTGATAACGGCAATATCCGAATCCAGATCCGTTCCGATCACTGTGCCATAGGCCATGTAACCGGAAGTAAAGCGGACCTCCACCGTGGTCGCCCCTTCGACGACATGATAATTGGTAACGACATGTCCCTGCGCATCATAGACAAAGCCAGAGCCTTGTCCTGTGGCGGTGAAGATCGCCACCGTGCCAGGGTTGACGTTTTCATATAACGTTACCAGCACTTCCTGCTGTGCGATCGGGTTGGCAGACTCAATGTCAGCGGGCATGATCGTTGGCACCACCTGAACAGGCTGGTCACTTTGTTGGGCCGCCTGCTGAGGCAGAGCCGCCTGACAAGCCAACGCCGTCAGAGCCAAAACCATGAACGCTAAAAGAATTTTTTTTGTTTTCATTGAAACCTCTACAAACTTTAAAACTTGATTCGGGATGCTTCCTCGATCAACTCTCGTTGCTTGGACGACAGGTACTTGGGAACTTGTACCTTCAACTTCACATACAGGTCCCCTCTGGTCTTGGGATCTTTCAAGTGCGGCATGCCGCGTCCCGCCAAACGGAACACCTGCTCGGGCTGCGTCCCAGCGGGAATGTTCAACTTGACTTTACCGGTCGGCGTCTCCACATCCGCGTCACCGCCAAGGAGCAGGGTAAAAATGCTCACAGTCGATATCGTGGTCAGATTACTGCCTTCACGTTCGAAGCGCGCATCTTCCTCCACCTGAATGATCAGATACAGATCGATCCCTTCCGGTCCCGCCCCAGCCACGCGGACTTTGGAACCTGTCTTCACCCCAGCCGGGATGCGGACACTCAACTTTCGTCCGTTGGTTTGAAGCGTGCGCGTCGTGCCATCAAAGGACTCTTGAAAGCTGATACGCGCCTCCTGCTCGTGCGCAGGCGTTTCCTGTGCGAAGGGACTGCCTCGTCCCTGTGAGCGCATTGCTTCGCCGAAGATCGTGCGGAAAAAATCGGAGAAGCCGCCCATGCCGCCGCCGAACATATCGTCCACATTGCCGCGCTGACCCGCCCCCTGCTGCTGGAACCAGTCTTCCCATTGAAAGTCACCCGGTCTGCCGCCTGTGGTGCGGAAGTTCGAGTAGGCACTGCCGAGGCGGTCGTAGTGCGCGCGCTTTTGCTCGTCGCTCAAGACCTGATACGCCTCGTTGATCTCCTTGAACTTTTCCTCCGCCTTTTTATCGCCGGGGTTTTTATCGGGATGATACTTCATCGCCAGCTTGCGATATGCCGAACGGATTTCATCCGTGCTGGCTTTGCGCTCCAAGCCGAGTATTTTGTAGTAATCCTTATAGTCCATGCTTGTATTTTCACCCCGGCGCGGGCTGGGAGTCAAGCATCCAAAGGTTGCACTTACATAACTCTAACCTATCCACTCTATGGTACATTTGACGAAAATTATTCTAAGAAGAAAAGATGAGAGAACTATGAAATCAATTTGTGTTTTTTGTGGGTCTTCCGATACGGTTCATGCGGACTATAAAGCGGCGGCGTACAACATGGGCGTGACCCTCGCTCAGAGTGGGATTCGACTTGTCTACGGCGGCGGCAAGACCGGCTTAATGGGCGAAGTAGCCAATGGAGCCTTATCTGCAGGTGGTGAGGTGATCGGGATCATCATCCCGTCCATGAATACGCCAGCATTGGCGCATACCGGACTCACCCGCATGGATGTCGCGCCTGACATGCACGGCCGCAAAGCCCGCATGCACGAACTCTCCGATGGTTACATTGCTCTGCCCGGCGGCTTCGGTACCTGGGATGAACTCTTCGAGACCATCACCTGGGCGCAGACTGGCGCGCACGAAAAACCGGTCGGGCTGCTGAACGTGAAGAATTATTACGCGCCTCTGCTGGCCGCGATGGATCACGCCGTGGCGGAAGGTTTCGTCTTCGAGGAGCATCGCAAAGCGGTCTTCTGCGAAGCCGAACCGGTTAAATTATTGGAATCCATGGGAACGTATGAACATCCGCGCGAAGCGGTGAAGCGCTGGTTGAAAGAGGATTGAATAAGAAAAGTCCCCGTGAAGTACGGGGACTTTTCTTACGCAACCGTCAAGATGATGGGCTCGTTCTTGGTGATGATGACGGTGTGTTCGAATTGGGCGGCGATGGTGTTGTCCACTGTTTTGAGTGACCAGCCATCCGACTTCTCGACGACGCGTCCGCGCCCGGTGGTGAGGAAAGGCTCAATGGCGAGGACCAAGCCTTCGGTGAGTGGGCGGCGGTCATCTGGCTTGTGGAAGTTATACACGGAAGACGGTTTCTCGTGCAGACTCTTCCCAATGCCATGTCCGGTCAGATCATAAATGGGGTTGTAACCAAGCCTGGCAGCTTCCTGCTGGACGGTCTTGCCGATGATGTTGAGCGGCTTGCCCGCCTTGGCCACGCTTAAGACTTTCATCAACGTGTTTTTGGTGGCTTCGATCAGCTTTTCGTATTCAGGGTTGGATTTGCCGACGACCATCGAAGAGCCTGTGTCGCCGTAATAATCGCCCAGCTTGGCAGAGACGTCTATGTTGATGAGTTCGCCATCCTGAATGACATGGTCGTCGGGGATGCCATGCGCGATGACCGGCGCAATGCTGATGCAAGTGCCGCCGGGAAAGTTATACATGGTGCGCGGCGCAGACTGGGCGCCTTCTTTTTTGAGAAATTCCTCGCCGATCTGGTCGAGTTCGGCGGTGGTCATGCCGGGCCTGGCGCTCTCCATCATGAGTTTCATGGCTTGCGCACAGACCTTGCCTGCGGCTTTCAAGCCTTTGATATCTTGTTCGTTTTCAGCAGTCATGACGATTTCTTGATTCCTTTTTCGATAGTCTCACGGTGTTCTTGAAAATGTTCAGTGGTGTCGCCCAGCACCCACAATAAAATTGGACGTTTCTCCGGATCGTTCGCGTGCCGGGGTTGGAGCAGGTCTGCGAAAGTCATCGCATCGAGTTTGGTGACGAGTTGATTGTAAACCTTTTTCAGCTCGCTCAACACTTCGCTGCGAGAAAGATCCTTATTTCGGTTGAACAACACCGGGTTGATGACTTCCATATCCCAACCCTTGACCACATCCTCGTCCACGCCAATGACTTCGTGCGCGGGCTTTTTATCAAGATGATAGCCCATCAGGATGTTCATCCATTCGGCGAGGTGGGCAAGATTATCTTTCGGCGACCAACCTCCTGCATCGGGTGTGGTCATCTGCTCATCGGTCAGGGAAGCGGCGAGGTCGATCAATAAATTCCATTCGCGCTCGATGGCTAACATCAATTCGGCTTTGTCCTTTGGCATCCATTGCTCGGTCATAAAATTCTCCTATAAAGCGATTAATTGACCTTCTTCAAGTCTTTCCTTTTCCGAATCTTTTCTCAAAATATACGCCTCACCGCGGACGAGGGACGTTTTTTGCTTTTCGGTTTTGATATACGCGCCATCACACAACATGAGGACAGGGTTATCGTGGAAGAAATGATAATCTGCCAGCCAGTCATCTTTTACAGATTGTCCATGCGCATCCAATGGATAATGCGGGGAGATGCTAAAAGGCAGTGCTTTCAACCCGTTAAAGAATGTAGTGCCAACTGCGTTCAGGTCTTTTGAGGTTAGGATATTGGGTCCACACAAGACGGCGCCGGCGCTGAAGCCGACCAGCGGCAAACCAGCCTGAATTCTTTTTTGCAGAAAGGTCATATTGCCGCTGGCATGCAGGCGATGACTCAAGAGGAATGTATTTCCGCCGGGAATATAAACCAACGCCGCCTCGCGGATAATATTTTCAATTGCTTTTTGCGCCATGAGCTCGGTATTGATCGTCTTGAGTTGTGCCAGCCCTTTGAAAGCGTCTTCGGTCATTTCGAGCCAGCGTTCGGCGTACAACGACCCCAACGGCAGATAGGCTACAACGGGGTCATCTTTCTTTTCCAAATATGGACGGCAAACTTCGACAATATCGTTGATGTCTCTTTCGCCGGGCGATGAGAAGAGATGTAGATTAGATGACATGCAGGGATTGTATCAAACAAAAATATCCGGGCGAACGTCCCATCCGCCCGAACAAAATCATTTAGCCAGTTTTTCCAAGATCACTTTTCGTAGTTCCGCCTGCACGGATTCCCACGCCTGCTCCGAGTTGACCACCACCCAACGCTGCGGTTCGGCTTTGACCATCTCCAAATATCCCGCGCGGACTCTGCGATGGAATTCCACCGTGTATGCGTCCATGCGATTCCACTCGACTTCGTTTTGGGTTTTGCGTTTCAAGCCGACTTCCACATCGAGGTCAAGCAGAACCGTCAGGTCAGGAGTCAACCCGCCTGTGGCATATTTGACCAAAGCGCGGACTTCGTCCAAGTTTTGCTGATGTCCATAGCCTTGATAAGCAATCGTGGAATCATAATAACGGTCTGAGATGACAATCTCCCCATCTGCGAGGCGCGGCTTGATGACCTGCTCCACGATTTGGGCACGCGCGGCTTGATAAAGCAACGTCTCGGTACGCGGATGCATCTCAGCATTTTTCATATCATGCAGCACATCGCGGATCTGCTCGCTGATGGATGTCCCGCCGGGTTCGCGGGTGGGGAAGACGATATGTCCCTTCTCGCGCAGAAATTCGACGAGGTGGGGAATATGGGAGGTTTTGCCCGAGCCTTCGGGACCTTCAAGGGTAATGAACATGGTTTATCCGTAGAGACAGGGCTTGTCCCTGTCCATTTTTTATTTCCCGAAATAATAATACAAAAAGGGCGACCGCGAGGGTCGCCCCTACGTTACTCTCTAAATATCCTCACATGCCGTCTTGGTTCCTTCCCATACGAATGAGAAACCAACTCGGCACTACGCGCCATTTCGTGTTGCAAGCGGCGCACCAACGAGGGACCCGGCGGCAAATCTACCCAGCGCTCACCATTCAACACGGCGGTGATGGCTTGCTGAGTCTGCTCGCGGACATCTTCCATGTTGTCGCGCGGAGTGTGTTCGGCGAGGCTGTACAGATCGCTCATGAACTGCTCCACCTGCGAGACCGAATTCGCACGCAGCACATAGATTGGCATGCCGCGCCCTTCCGCTTCCATGATGGTGTGTTCGCGGTTGCGGTAATACGTCCGCAGCGTCACCAACACATCAGCTTCACTGATGTCCGTCACCACAAAGGCGGGCACACCCAGTCGCTTCGCAGCTTGCTGGAGTCGATTACGAGCCACACCATATGCAAAGATACGAATGGCTTGCAACTTTGCGCCCACGTTCGAACTCTGCATCGGCGTGGATAAAACTTCACTGGATGGAGAGACTGGCTGACGTCGAGAACGAAGCGAGGATTTCGTCGCCTCATTCTTGACCTTGGGCTGGGGCGCCTTCTCGATCTTGATCTCACCCGATTCATCACGCATGCGCACTTCCGGCGGGATGGGCGCATCACGCAGGAGCGAATCCACCGAAGACATGATGTCTTGATGAACGGTGAAGCGATCGCGGGTTTGGATCTCGATGAGGACGTCAAAGGTGGGCGGGGCGCGTCGTTCGAGGACGGTCTTCTGCGTACCGCGACGCCGGGCTTCTTCGTCAGAAAGTGTCACCGCTTCGATGCCGCCGACGAGGTCGCTGAGCGTGGGGTTGAGCAAAAGGTTATCGAGCGTTTGCCCATGCGCCGTGCCGATCAGCTGCACACCACGTTCGGCAATAGTGCGGGCGGCAAGGGCTTCGAGTTCACGCCCGATCTCGTCGATGACGATCACTTCGGGGTTGTGATTCTCCACGGCTTCGATCATCACCTCATGCTGAAGCATTGGCTCGCGAACTTGCATGCGGCGCGCCTTGCCCACAGCCGGGTGCGGCACATCGCCATCGCCGCCAATTTCATTGGAGGTATCCACGATGACCACACGCTTATTCTCAGCAAGGATGCGGGCGGCTTCACGCAGAAGCGTGGTTTTGCCCACGCCTGGGCGGCCAAGAATCAGCACCGATTTACCGGATTCGATCAGGTCTTGGATGATGTCCACAGTGCCATAAACGGCGCGACCAACGCGGCAGGTTAAACCGACAATGGCTCCGCGCCGATTGCGAATGGCGGAGATACGATGGAGCGTGCGCTCCATGCCGGCGCGATTGTCGGCGTCAAAGTCACCGATGCGTTCGGTGATGTGGTCAATTTCTGCGCGGCTGATTTCTTTATCGAGCAATGTAATTTCACCGTCCACAAAGCGGGCGGTGGGAACGCGGCCGAGGTCAATGACGATCTCCAGCAATTTCTCGCTGTTGTTCGCCTTTTCCACGGCATGACGGATGTTTGCAGGGAGGACGTCCAGAAGGACGTCGAGGTCGTCTGTGATTCGATGTTGTGTCATATGTTAAGTTTCAGAAAACGCCAAGGGTCAAGTGGCGTGAAAAGTCAAAGCAAAAGGAAAGACAACAAATGGGCACGCGTGCAGATAGAACCGCGGCTTGGATTAGAAGTAAAGGGGGGAGTTGTAAATGACCATTTCGAAGTACCTGCCTTTCCGGGGTGTCACGCGCAGAGTTTCGCGTGTCAGGCGTCTGCCGAGTGTAGTGGCAGGGATATTATAGCAGGGTGGCGGTTAACAGATGGTTAGAGGCGTATGTTAATTTCATTGATTTGTCTGACGAATTTTAATGAGTGGCTGTATTTTGTTTGTGCCAGTTTCGAAGGACAAGATACGCCACTGGCAGACTGATCCCCAGCCCTGAGACGCGGACCATCTTTCGGTTCGTCAGATGAAGCGCGATGTAGTATACCTTTCCGTTGCGGGTACGGGTATAAGCGTATTGCACAGACGCGATCTCATCTGCTCGCAGATTTTTTTCATTGAATAAGTATTTTATCGTCAGAGAGTTTCCCTCAAGGGTCAATGTATGCGGCATGGATAAGGACATGCCTACAATGATGACGGTGACGAACACCAACACAAAGCCTGGCATATACGTGACCGGTGATTGGTCTGGCGAACTGAGGAACTGCCAAACCAGCCCAAGCATAAACCCAAAGAAAACCAACAGGATAATCGCCAGCGGAATCAGGGAAAGC